>CAINEC010000187.1 GCA_903847585.1 uncultured Bacteroidota bacterium | reverse complement strand
GCTTGGTATGACAACAAAGGAAATTATGTTGTTGCTAAAACAGCGGAAGAAGCAATTGATTTGTTGAAAGTAAAAAATACAGATATAACAGTTGCGGATATCCGTCAAGATGAAGATGTATTGGACACTTGGTTCTCTTCATGGTTATGGCCTATTTCAGTTTTTGATGGATTTAAAAATCCTGATGGCGCAGATATCAACTACTACTATCCTACTAATGATTTAGTAACAGCTCCTGAGATTTTATTCTTCTGGGTTGCACGTATGATCATGGCAGGATACGAGTATCGCGGTAAACGTCCGTTTGAAAATGTTTACCTAACAGGAATTGTACGCGATAAGCAAGGAAGAAAAATGAGTAAGTCGCTGGGTAATTCTCCTGACCCATTAGACCTAATTGAGAAATATGGTGCTGATGGTGTTCGTGCGGGAATGTTGCTTTCATCGCCAGCTGGTAACGATTTATTATTTGATGAATCCTTATGCGAGCAAGGAAGAAACTTCTGGAATAAATTATGGAACGCTTTCCGTTTAGTAAAAGGATGGGAAGTAGATTCAAATCTTGCGCAACCTGATTATTGCAAAACTTCTATCGAGTGGTTCGAACATAAATTCAATGCTTCATTGGCAGAGATTAATGATCACTATGACAAATACAGAATGTCGGATGCTCTGATGGCTACCTACAAATTAGTATGGGATGACTTCTGTGCTTGGTATCTTGAATTAATTAAGCCCACTTATCAATCACCGATTGATGCTAAGACATACACTGCAACAATTGGCTTCTTCGAAAACATCGTTCGCATTCTACATCCGTTTATGCCTTTCATATCAGAAGAGATCTGGCATTTAATAGGCGACAGAAAAGAAGGTGATGATTTGATTATAAACAAATGGCCGGAAGTGCAACCAGTAGATCAAAACATCATTAGTAATTTTGCAGTTGCTTCTACGATGATATCTGAGATCAGAAATTTCCGTCAAAGCAAAGGTATATCACCAAAAGAATCGCTAGAACTAATTATTTCGAAAGTCGGTAATACGACAGCGTTAGATCAGTTTGGAAGTTCAATTATTAAGCTTTCTAATTTAAGTACTATTACAACAGCAGAAGAAAAACCTACCGGTGCATTTCCTTTTGTAGTACAACATTACGAATGTTACATTCCACTTTCTGAAGCCGTTGATAAGGACGCTGAAAAAGAACGATTAACAAAAGAGTTAGAATACACAAAAGGATTCTTAAAATCGGTAGCTGCTAAATTGAGCAACGAACGATTTGTAAGTAATGCTAAACCGGATGTAGTTGCTGCAGAGCAAAAGAAAAAAGCAGACGCAGAATCAAAAATAAAATCGATTGAAGAAGCACTGGCTTCTCTATAAGTTATATGCACATCAGTCAGCGACAATTATTCTTTAGTCACGTAGCTCAAACGAGTCCTGAGCCATTGGCGTTAGAAATTGAAAAAGCCGAAGGAGTTTATTTATTCGGTGCTGATGGGAAACGTTATCTTGATTTTATAAGCGGAATTTCCGTAAGCAATGTTGGCCACCGACATCCGAAAGTACTTGAAGCTATTCACGATCAGCTTAACAAGCACATGCACGTTATGGTGTATGGTGAGTTTATTCAAAGTCCGCAGGTCAAATTAGCAGATGCGATTTCGAAAACACTACCTGGCAATTTAGATAGTATTTACTTTGTTAACTCTGGAACAGAAGCAACCGAAGGAGCTATCAAATTAATCAAGCGTGCTACTGGAAGAAAAAAAATAATCGCATTCAAAAATTCCTATCATGGCAGTACGAATGGTGCGTTAAGCTTAATGAGCGATGAGTATTTTTCATCGGCATACCTGCCTTTATTACCTAACATCGAATTTTTAAATCCAAATGACGAAAGTGAACTTTCAAAAATAGATCATGAAACAGCAGGCGTATTTGTTGAATTAATTAGAGGAGAAGCTGGTGCTGTTGCATTAGAAAATTCATTCGTATCCAAATTAAAAGCACAATGTGAAAAGGCAGGGGCTTTATTAGTTGTTGATGAAATACAATCTGGATTTGGAAGAACAGGTAAATTCTGGGCATGCGAACATTACGATTTAATTCCTGATGTAATTTTAATGGCAAAAGGAATGGGAGGAGGAATGCCAATTGGAGCATTTGCAGCGAAGCAATCACTTATGAAAGAATTAAGTCATAATCCAGTATTAGGACATATTACCACATTTGGCGGACATCCCGTTTCGTGTATGGCTTCTTTGGCGACATTGCAAGTAGTGAACGAAGTATTGGCGTCTGATAAAATACAAGCTTTCGAAATTATCATTCGAGCCGAACTGACTCATCCAAAATTAAAATCGATTCAAGGGAAAGGATTATTGTTATCAGGAGAGCTAAATTCGAAAGAAGAGAATTTTGCATTTATCAAAAATTGTATTCAAGATGGTTTGATTACTGATTGGTTTTTATTTGCCGATCATCGATTTAGAATAGCGCCTCCTTTAACAATTACTGAAGAAGAACTAAGAGATGCTCTTTCAATAATAAAGTCAAATCTCGATAAGCTTTAAAATTCCTTAAAAATTCATATTCGCGAACGTACCTTGCGGCTTCTTATTCGGAATAACTTAATAAATATTTATATTCGTAATTAATCTGTTTTACTATGAACGTACTAATTGTAGAAGACGAACGCTCACTCTCTCACGAGATGGAAATTTATTTGACTCGTCAGAATTTCAATTGCGACGTAGCCTTTAACGGAAAAGCCGGAACAGACATGGTGCTGTCTAATGAATATGATTTCGTTTTACTCGATTTAGGTTTGCCTGATATGGATGGACTAGAACTTTTGAGAGAAGCAAAAAAGAAAAAATGTGAAGCAGCCTTTATCATTTTAACAGCACGTAGTGAAGTGGAAGATAAAATTATGGGACTCGATTTAGGTGCCGATGACTAT
>CAINEC010000186.1 GCA_903847585.1 uncultured Bacteroidota bacterium | reverse complement strand
TGCCCAGCTACAAAAATTTTATCGTCTTTAGATAGACCGCTCAATTTAAAGCTCCCGTAGAATTAAGAAAAAATTTAGTCTTACAAATTATAAATTGCGGCCCATCTATTTTGTTTTTAAGCAAAAAAATTCTTCAGATAAAGTTTATTTATAGTCCTTCTTTGTTCATTTTTCAACGGGCTTTTTTTTAAAATTGGGTTTTTCATATTGAGCGTTATCCTATTGAGCTAAGAATCGGCGTCTAGATGTATCGATCAACTAGGAAGAATTGTGTCGAAGCTGATATTTACTTCAATTTGCGACCTGTTCTCCTGCTGTATCAATATCAGTGCATTCCCTTAAATTTTTTGGCTCCAAAGGTCGATTGGCGAGTCATTCTATAAGCTCTCTTCATCAGGACCACTCAAAATTAAAGGTTTTTTTCAATTGTGTGAGGTTTTTTCAACCCTACTGGGTGCTCCATGTTCGTGAGAGTCTTCTCAGGCCCGAAAAAATCCGCCCCACATTTTAGAAGCAATCATTTTTTCTATTTTTGAGTTTTTATTTGTTTTTGGCAGATTTTATGCGAATTCAGTAATTGATCTATAGATCCGAAATGTTTTGCTCGTCGTAGATTTTTATTCTATTTTAAAGTTGAAAGTGTATTTCAATCTTAGTGAATTACAGCCTCTCGAATCTTTTTTTAAAAGGTCATCTATATTTCTTAATGAAAGCTACAATTCCTGAAAATTTTTTCACTTTTGAAGAAAGGCCAATTCTATTGCGGATACTTGAATATTCATGGGTATTTCTCCGCCAGTTTTTTCGCAATATCAAATCATGAGACGCCAGTCCTATTAACTTCGGGGAAAATCCAATCTTGACGGGCTGTCATTACAAGAGTATATTTTGATTTCAAAAGTCGATAACTCGTGTTGAATAGAATTTTTTAACCTGTTTAAGACTAACTCCAAGGCTATGGCTATTCTGTTTTTTAGCTTTCATATTTAAGATAATTTTTTGGTTTTGAGCCGTCTTAGAGTTAAGTTAAAAGTGATAATAGACCCGTCTTACCCTGCTTATTTGGAGACTCATGGAAAAGCAATACACGAAAGCTTTAATAACTGGGGTTACTGGCCAAGATGGCGCCTACCTTTCTGAATTTCTACTGTCAAAAGGCTATCAAGTCCATGGCATTAAAAGGCGCGCATCTTCCTTTAATACACAACGACTAGACCATATTTATGAGGATCCCCACATCCCTAATGCTAAGTTTTCAATGCATTATGGAGATATGACCGATTCAACTAATTTAATCCGAATCATTCAGGACGTACAGCCAGATGAAATCTATAATTTAGCCGCCCAAAGCCACGTGCAGGTTTCTTTCGAGACACCTGAGTATACTGCCAATGCTGATGGAGTTGGAACATTAAGAATCTTAGAAGCCATTCGAATTCTTGGGCTAAAGGACAAAACTAAGTTTTATCAAGCTAGTACTTCAGAACTTTACGGTAAGGTGATGGAAACTCCACAATCTGAGAAAACACCTTTTTATCCAAGGTCCCCTTATGCCGCAGCTAAATTATATGCCTATTGGATTACTATTAACTATAGGGAGGCATATAATCTTTTTGCCACTAATGGCATTCTTTTTAATCACGAATCGCCATTAAGGGGTGAGACATTCGTAACAAGAAAGATTACTCGCGCAGCGGCAAGGATTAAGTTTGGTTTAGATAGCTGCCTATTTTTAGGGAATTTGGATGCTCGTAGAGATTGGGGCCATGCCAAAGAGTATGTGGAAGGCATGTGGAG
>CAINEC010000185.1 GCA_903847585.1 uncultured Bacteroidota bacterium | reverse complement strand
GAATTAGGATTGAAGAGTGTATTAATGGGCTTTGGTTTAGACAGTGATTTGATTCACTCACCAAATGAGCATTATGGTATTTTCAATTTCTTGAAAGGTATTGAGACTATTCCGTTGTTCTACAAGAACTTCACGGAAATGAGTAAGTAAACTCTAAACAATTTTGAAAGCCCCTCAGAAAATTAAATCTGCAGGGGCTTTTTATTTTGATGTAGTATCTCTTCAATTTCAAAGAATAATTAACAATCTTTTTCTTTTTTGATAACTTTAAATGCTTAGTCTTGTTTAGACTTTACAACAGCAGTATTTATCAGCCATTAGCTCATGCAGAATCATCTAAAAAAAGGATTTTTATTTAAAAAGTACGAAGCTCCGTTTCAAGCTCCGTTTGATAAACTGTTTGATATTTTTAAAGAATTAATTATTCATACTGCTGGCGATTTCGATGAAGCTATTACCTGGCTTCGCGAATTAGATGTAGAATATAAGTTGACGGACGAAAATTATACGATTGATGATTTCATCGAGGACTTAAAAAAGAAAGGTTATATACGTGAAGAGATCAATGAAGATGGTAGTGGAGGAATTGGAATTACAGCAAAGACGGAGCGCGCTATTCGTCAGCAAGCCTTAGATCAGATTTTTGGAAATCTTAAAAAGGCAGGAAATGGAAATCATAAAACAAAACATGTTGGGAGTGGTGATGAACAAACAGGGGAGTTTCGTAATTATAATTTCGGCGATGGGTTAGAGAGTATATCGATGACAGAAAGTTTACGCAATGCACAAATTAATAACGGCATTGATGATTTTAAGCTAACTGAAAATGATTTGATCGTGGAGGAGTCGACATATAAAGCGCAAATGAGTACAGTACTTATGATTGACATTAGCCATAGTATGATTTTGTATGGAGAAGATCGAATTACTCCTGCTAAGAAAGTGGCGATGGCATTAGCAGAGTTAATCACTACTCGCTATCCGAAAGACACTATCGATGTTTTAGTTTTTGGAAATGATGCATGGCCAATAGCAATAAAGGATTTGCCTTATTTGAAAGTCGGACCTTATCACACCAATACAGTTGCAGGTTTGCAATTAGCAATGGATATTTTACGTCGGAAGAGAAATACCAACAAGCAAATTTTCATGATTACCGATGGTAAGCCAAGTTGTGTTCGTGAAAAAGATGGAACGTATTATATGAATTCAAATGGTCTCGATGAATACATCGTTGAGCAATGTTATAATCAGGCTGCACAAGCAAGAAAATTACATATTCCAATTACCACTTTTATGATTGCAAATGATCCTTACTTGCAACGATTCGTCAACCGATTTACAGAGGCAAATCAAGGCAAAGCATTTTATACTGGATTAAAAGGATTAGGAGAAATGATTTTTGAAGATTATGAAGCAAACAGAAAAAAACGAATCAAGTGATTAAGCCATCAAAACTAAATTGCTTTTCAAAATAAAAGAGTTGAAATTAAATTTACAAAATACAATCATGAAAATAGAAAAAATAAAAACGTTAGGTGATTTAAAAAAATCGGGATATCAATCGAAGTCGATAAAAGATGAATTAAGAAATAACTTAATCGAAAAATTAAAATCAGGCTATCCTGTTTTTGAAGGTGTTCATGGTTTTGAGAATACGGTAATTCCAGAGTTAGAACGTGCTATTTTATCTCGACATAATATTAATTTGTTAGGACTTCGTGGACAAGCGAAAACAAGATTAGCGCGTAAAATGGTAGAGCTGTTGGATGAGTATATTCCGTTTGTTGCTGGTTCAGAAATTAATGATGATCCATTAAAACCAATTTCACGTTACGCACAAGATTTAATTCAAGAAAAAGGTGATGATACTCCAATTGAGTGGCTTCATCGAAGTAATCGTTTTTTTGAAAAATTAGCAACGCCAGATGTAACGGTTGCAGATTTAATTGGTGATATTGATCCGATAAAAGCAGCTAATTTGAAATTATCATTTGCAGATGATCGAGTAATTCATTTTGGAATGATTCCTCGCGCGAACAGATGCATTTTTGTGATTAATGAGTTGCCCGATTTACAAGCGAGAATTCAAGTAGCATTATTTAATATTTTGCAGGAAGGCGATGTTCAAATTCGCGGATTTAAAGTGCGTTTGAACTTAGATATTCAATTTATTTTTACTGCTAATCCTGAAGATTATACGAATCGTGGAAGTATCGTTACTCCATTAAAAGATCGTATTGGTTCGCAAATTTTAACGCATTATCCAGATTCAATTGCAATCGCACGAACTATTACAAGTCAAGAAGCGAAGTTGAATAAAGAACAATCGGAGAGTGTGTATGTTCCAAGTTTAGCAAAAGATTTATTAGAGCAGGTTTCTTTCGAGGCGCGTGAAAGCGAATACATCGATAATAAGAGTGGCGTAAGTGCACGATTAAGTATTACAGCTTACGAAAATTTAATAAGTACTGCTGAGCGTCGTGCATTAAAATCTGGTTCATCAAATACAACTGTTCGATTATCTGATTTTATGGGAATTATTCCTGCTATTACAGGAAAGGTAGAGCTTGTTTATGAGGGTGAGCAGGAAGGAGCAGCCATTGTTGCACAGCATTTAATTAATGATGCAATTAAAAGTTATTTCCCTGCTTATTTTCCGAAGATTGAAAAGTTGGAAAAGAATCCAGATAAGAGTCCTTATGCAAAAATAATTGAATGGTTTTTTAATGAGTCAGGATTTGAATTGTTAGATGATGTAAGTG
>CAINEC010000184.1 GCA_903847585.1 uncultured Bacteroidota bacterium | reverse complement strand
TAAAAAAACCGAAGGCAGAGCTACCACTCTGCCTTCTTTAATTTAAATCAAAATGGCTACAACAAGTGATGTTCATGTAGGAACAGTATTAAGAATAAACGGTGAATTATGCGTTGTTACAGAATGGCAACACAGAACACCTGGAAACTTAAGAGCATTTTATCAAGGTAAGATGAAGAACATCTTGAATGGTAAAATCATTGAAAACCGCTTCCGTTCAGGTGAAGAGGTTGAAATCGCTCGCGTTGAATACAAAATGATGGAATACCTTTACAATGATGGGGATTCTCTTATTTGTATGGATAAAGAAAACTTTGAACAAATTCCTATCCCAGATCAATTATTTGGAGAATCTTTAAAGTTCTTAAAAGAAGGAATGGAAGTGAAAGTATCTTTCGAAAGTGAAATGCCAATTACAGCAGAAGCTCCAACATTCGTAGAAATGGTAATTACTTATTGCGAGCCAGGTGTGAAAGGCGACACTGCAACAAATACATTAAAGCCTGCTACGTTAGAAAATGGAGCAATTGTAAATGTGCCTTTATTTGTTGGAGAAGGAGAGAAAATTAAAATCGATACTCGCACGGGTTCTTACGTTGAGCGAGTAAAATAATACAAGTACATATTAAATAAAAAGTCCTGATTTAATCAGGACTTTTTTTATGCTTATAAAATCGAAAAAAATAAAAAAGTGGGTTATTGATAAACAACAACCCACTTTTCTGTTATGTATAAGAATCTTATTCTTCTGTTGATGTTCCTTCAGCACTATCAGCTTTAGCTGTTGTAGCTTTTTTAGTAGAACCTCCACGACGACGAGTCTTAGTAGCTTTCTTAGCACCTTTATCTTTTAATAGATTTTCGTTGAAATCTACTAACTCAATCATTGCCATTTCAGCAGCATCACCAGGTCTGTTACCAATCTTGATAATACGAGTATATCCACCCGGACGATCAGCGATTTTAGTAGCTACTGTTCTGAATAATTCAGAAACTGCTTCTTTATTTTGCAAATCAGCAAACACCGTACGGCGTGAGTGAGTTGAATCTGTTTTTGATTTAGTGATAAGAGGCTCAACAAAAACACGAAGCGCTTTTGCTTTTGCAACTGTTGTAAAGATACGCTTATGCGTAATTAATGATACAGCCAAGTTACTAAGCAACGCGTAGCGATGCCCTTCTTTACGGCCCAAATGGTTATTTTTCTTACCGTGACGCATTTTATAATATAATTACTTTATTTTTTAACTTATTATGATTGATGTACAATTAATCAATCTTTATCTAACATATACTTCGATACGTTCATACCAAAGTTTAAATTTTTACTTCTTACTAATTCTTCTAACTCTGTTAATGACTTCTTACCAAAGTTTCTGAATTTTAATAAATCAGCTTTTGAATAGCTTACTAAATCACCAAGCGTATCAACATCTGCAGCCTTCAAGCAATTTAATGCACGAACGCTTAAATCCATATCAACTAACTTAGTTTTTAATAACTGACGCATATGTAATGTTGCCTCATCTAATTCCTCAGCTGGTTGCTTAGGCTTAGACTCTAATGTAATCTTCTCGTCAGAGAACAACATGAAGTGATGAATAAGAATTTCAGCCGCTTCTTTCAACGCATCTTTCGGATGAATTGAACCATCAGTTGTGATTTCAAGAACTAACTTCTCATAATCGGTCTTCTGCTCAACGCGGAAGTTTTCGATGAAATACTTTACATTACGAATTGGAGTATAAATCGCATCTAAGAAAATTGTTCCGATAGGAGCAGTACTTGTTCTATTTTCTTCAGATGGGATATAACCTCTTCCTTTTTCAATTGTAATATCTAATTCTAATTTAACGCTAGTTTCCATGTTGCAAATCACGAACTCTGGATTTAAAACCTGAAATGCTGTTGTGTGCTTTGCAATATCACCAGCTGTGAAAGTATCTTTTCCTCCTACTGTCACATGAACTTTTTCAGAATCTGTTCCTTCAATTTGACGTTTAAATCGAACTTGCTTTAAGTTCAAGATAATTTCCGTCATATCTTCAATAACACCTTTGATTGTAGAAAACTCATGATCAACTCCTCCTAATCTCACTGAAGTGATAGCATACCCTTCAAGAGAACTTAATAATATTCTACGCAATGCGTTGCCAACTGTAATACCGTATCCAGGCTCTAAAGGACGGAATTCAAACTGACCGAAAGTTTCGGTAGCATGATTCATAATCACTTTATCTGGTTGTTGAAAGGCTAATATTGCCATGGTTTTATATTTATTTTTTTGGTTGGTTAATTTTAATTAAAGGGCTAACTGATTTTCAAGATTACTTAGAGTATAACTCGACGATCAATTGTTCTTTAATATTTTCAGTAATCTCTTCACGTGAAGGGGCGTTTAAGAATTTAGCCGCCATCTTACTTCCATCCCACTCAATCCAAGCATATTTGTTTGTTCTTGAAGCAACAGCTTCAGAGATTGAAGAAAGTGATTTTGATTTCTCACGTACTCCAATAACATCACCAGCACGTAATGTGTAAGAAGGAATATTTACTAATTCACCATTTACAGTAATGTGACGGTGACCAACTAATTGACGTGCAGCAGAACGTGTTGGTGCTAATCCCATACGGTAAACAACATTGTCTAAACGCGACTCAATTAATTTTAATAGGTTTTCACCTGTGATACCTTCCATTCTTGATGCACGATCAAAAATCTTAGCGAACTGACGCTCAAGAATACCGTACATGTATTTTACTTTTTGCTTCTCCATCAACTGAACTGCATATTCAGAAACCTTTGCACGCTTCTTATTTTGTCCATGTTGTCCTGGAGGATAGCTACGCTTATCAAAGTTTTTATCCGGTCCATAAATAGGCTCACGGAACTTTCTACTAATCCTGGTTTTGGGGCCAATATATCTTGCCATTGTAAATTATTATCTCGTTAAGTGGTTTAAAATTGATTAGATTCTTCTCTTCTTAGGAGGACGACATCCGTTGTGAGGAATTGGTGTGATATCCATGATCTCAGTGACTTCGATACCTGAAGTATGAATTGTACGGATTGCAGACTCACGACCAGAACCAGGTCCTTTTACGAAAACCTTCACCTTACGTAATCCTAAGTCATAAGCAACTTTAGAACAATCTGCAGCAGCTAACTGAGCAGCGTATGGTGTGTTTTTCTTAGAACCTCTGAAGCCCATCTTTCCGGCAGAAGCCCATGAAATAACCTGACCAGAAGTGTTTGTCAAGCTAATGATAATGTTGTTAAAAGTAGCACTGATATGCGCCTCACCTGCAGCCTCAACTTTTACTACTTTTTTCTTTACAGCTTTAGTTTGTTTAGCCATTGTTATGGATTATCTTTTCAATTATTACTTAGTTACTTTCTTTTTGTTTGCTACTGTCTTACGCTTTCCTTTACGTGTACGACAGTTATTTTTCGTACGCTGACCACGCACAGGTAACCCTGAACGGTGACGAACACCACGGTAGCAACCGATGTCCATTAATCGCTTAATGTTCAATTGTGTTTCAGAACGTAAAGCTCCTTCCACTTTAAATTGATCATTAATGATTGTACGAATTTTCGTTAATTCATCATCGTTCCACTCATTAACTTTCTTATCGAAGCTAACTCCAGCTTCTGCAAGAATTCTTTGTGCGCTAGAGCGTCCAATTCCGAAGATGTATGTGAGACCTATCTCACCTCTTTTATTCTTTGGTAAATCTATACCTGATATACGAGCCATTGAAGAATATAATTACTTAATGTTTGACAATTTTTAATGGTTATTACCCTTGACGCATTTTATAGCGTGGGTTTTTCTTGTTGATTACATAAAGGCGGCCTTTACGACGTACGATTTTACAATCGGCGCTGCGCTTTTTTAAGGATGGACGTACTTTCATTTTCCTGTTATTTTAATTGGTATACCAACTATGATTTTACTGTTATTTATATCTGTATGTTATTCTGCCTTTTGATAAATCGTACGGAGACATCTCCACTTTTACTCTATCGCCGGGAAGAATTTTAATATAATTCATTCTCATCTTTCCTGAAATATGAGCTATTATCTCATGACCATTTTCAAGCTCAACACGAAACGTTGCGTTGGAAAGGGCTTCTACAATCGCCCCGTCTTGCTCTATTGCTGGTTGTTTTGACATATACTATACAATCGTCGAGATGACCTCGGTTATATTTTTATTTTTTGTTATTGCAATTTCTATTTCTTGGAAAGAACTTAAGACATCAGGCATGCTATCCGTGATAGCTACTGTGTGTTCGAAGTGAGCTGATGGTAATCGATCTAATGTAATTACAGTCCAACCATCTTTTAATTGTCTGATGTGACGTGGTCCCATGTTAATCATTGGTTCAATTGCTATCACCATTCCTTCTTTTAACACTGGTCCTGAAGAACGCTTACCATAATTCGGAACTTCTGGTTTTTCGTGAAGATTTCTTCCTACTCCATGTCCCACTAACTCTCTCACCACTCCGTAACCAAATGATTCAGCATATTCCTGAACGGCAGCACTAATATCACCTACTCTATTGCCATTTCTTGCCTTGGCAATTCCTTGCATCAGCGAGGTTTTTGTAACTCTTAATAAGTTTAAAACTTCTTCTGACACAACACCAATCGGAAATGTATAAGCCGAATCTCCATGAAACCCATTCTTAAACACTCCACAGTCAATCGAAACTACATCCCCATCCATAATAACTCTGGATCCAGGTATTCCATGCACTACTTCTTCATTTACTGAAATACACAACGAATGTTTATATCCGTGGTAACCTTTAAATGAAGGTTCCGCTTGATGATCACGGATGAACTGCTCTGCAATAGTATCCAACTGCAAAGTTGTTATTCCGGGTTTCAAATGACTGGCAACTTCTGCCAATGTCTTTCCAACAAGTAAAGAACTCTCTCTTTGTTGCTCAATTTCTGATTTTGTTTTATACACAATTACTCCGCTGCTCATCAACTTCAGTGTATAAACAAATCAGGCAGTTGCAGGCGTTGAGCGACCTTTAATACGTCCTGATTTCATCAATCCATCATAGTGACGCATTAGCAAATGACTTTCTATTTGTTGCAAAGTATCTAAAACAACACCCACTGTAATTAACAATGAAGTACCACCATAGAACTGAGCAAAGTTCGAATTAACTCCGATTAATTTTGCAAAAGTTGGCATAATTGCAACCAATGCAAGGAAAATAGATCCTGGCAATGTGATTTTTGACATCACATCATCAATGAACTCTGATGTCTTACGACCCGGCTTAACACCAGGAATAAACCCACCATTCTTTTTCATATCATCTGCCATCTGACTAGGATTAACAGCGATAGCAGTGTAGAAGTAAGTAAACAAAATAATTAATGTAGCGAAAATTACATTATAAGTTACCGAATTAAAATCAGTAATAGATGATGCAAAACCTCTCCACATATCTGATTCTGGGAAGAATTGTGCGATATACGCAGGAATAAACATAATTGCTTGAGCAAATACAATAGGCATTACTCCAGCAGCATTAACCTTTAATGGGATATATTGACGAGCTCCGCCATATTGTTTATTACCTACTATTTTCTTGGCAAATTGTACTGGGATTTTACGAGTACCTTGAACTAACAAGATAACCGCCATTACAATTGCAAACAATGCCACAATTTCAATTAAAAATACAACTAATCCACCACCTTGCTCATTTAAACGTGAGAAGAATTCATCACGCAATGCGAATGGTAAACGAGCGATAATACCAGTCATGATAATTAATGAAATACCGTTACCAATCCCTTTTTCAGTTATACGTTCCCCTAACCACATTACGAATAATGTGCCTCCAATAATGATTAATGTTGCCATAACCATAAAGAATGTAGGAGAAATAATTCCAGGGTTAGTATAAGCGATTATTGCACCAGGAGCCTGTGTTCTTAAGTTAATCAAGTAACCAGGTGCTTGGAACATTACAACGATAACTGTCAAGATACGAGTAAGCTGATTCAATTTATTTCTTCCACTCTCACCTTCTTTCTGTAATTTCTGAAAGTAAGGAACGGCAATACCTAACAACTGAACAACAATAGACGCTGAAATGTAAGGCATGATTCCTAACGCTACAATCGACGCTTGCGAAAATGCACCGCCGGCAAACATATCCAACAAGCCTAAAATACCTCCTGAAGTCTGGTCTTTCAAACCAGATAACTGAGCAGGATCTACACCAGGCAAAACAACATGGGCGGCCAAGCGATAAATTAATAAGAACAAAATTGTATTAACGATTCTTGTTTTTAGATCGTCAATCTTAAAGATGTTCTGTAGAGTTTGGATAAAGTTTTTCATAAGCGCTTATAGAGTTGCGGTGCTTCCGCCTACTTTTTCAATTGCTTCTTTTGCTGTTGATGAGAATGCGTGTGCTGTGATATTAACCTTTGCAGTTAAAACCCCACGTCCTAATATCTTTACTAAATCATTTTTAGATGCTAAGCCTTTCTTCACAAAAGTTTCGTGAGTGAACTCAGTAATTCCTTGAGCTGCTAATTTTTCTAAAGCATCTAAATTAATTCCTGTATACTCAACACGATTGATGTTCTTAAATCCAAACTTAGGTAAACGACGTTGTAAAGGCATTTGTCCCCCTTCGAAACCAATCTTACGACTATTTCCGCTACGAGACCCTGCTCCTTTGTGTCCACGTGTTGATGTTCCACCGTGACCAGAGCCTGCTCCACGACCAATTCTCTTTCTATTTTTTACTGCGCCATTCGCAGGTTTTAAATTATTTAATTCCATGACTAGATATTCTTTATATCCTAAGGATTATTTTTCTACAACTTTAACTAAATGTGAAACTTTTGCAATCATTCCTCTTAACTGAGGAGTGTCGTTCATTTCAACCGTTTTGTGCATACGAAGACCTAATGCCTTTAAAGTACGCTTTTGGTTTTCGCTACGGTCAATTCCGCTTTTTAATTGTGTAATTGATAATGTTGCCATTTTCAGTTCTGCTTTTTATTTAATTGATCTTAGCCGTTAAATACTTTTGATAATTCAACTCCTCTTTGCATAGCTACAGCATGAGGATCACGCATTTTTAACAATGCATCGATAGTAGCTTTCACAACGTTGTGAGGGTTTGATGATCCTTTAGACTTTGCAAGTACGTCTGTAATTCCAACGCTTTCTAATACCGCACGCATCGCACCACCTGCAATTACTCCTGTTCCGGGAGCTGCTGGCTTTAAGAAAACTCTTGCACCACCAAACTTACCTTCCTGCTCATGAGGAACAGTTCCTCTATGAACCGGAACCTTTACAAGGTTTTTCTTAGCATCGTCTATCGACTTAGTAACTGCATCAGAAACCTCTTTTGCTTTCCCTAAACCATGACCAACAACACCTTTTTCATCTCCAACAACTACAATCGCTGCAAATCCAAATGCACGTCCACCTTTCGTTACTTTGGTAACACGGTTTACCGCTACTAATTTATCGTGAAGTTCTGTATCAGTTGACTTTACACGTTTACTATTTTGAATCATCTTGTTAATGAATGTCTATCGTTAATAATTAAAATTTAAGTCCCGCCTCACGAGCTCCTTCAGCCAATGCTTTCACACGACCATGATATAAATAACCTCCACGATCAAAAACTACTGCTGATACTCCAGCTGCTGTAGCTTTCTGTGCTACTAATTTACCTACTGCGATTGCCTGGTCAACCTTATTTGCTTTTTTATCTACTCCACTTTCCATTGATGAAGCAGCAGCAATTGTATGACCTTTTAAATCGTCAATTATCTGAGCATAGATTGCTTTGTTAGAACGAAATACGGATAATCTTGGGCATTCTGCCGTTCCGTTTACGGTCTTGCGGATACGAGAGCGTATCTTATTTCTGCGTAATATCTTTTTATCTTGCATGATTCAAATAACCACTTTATGAGTGACTGAATTTTATTATTTTTTAGAAGCTGATTTACCTGCTTTACGGCGTAATGATTCTCCAACGAACTTAATACCTTTTCCTTTGTATGGTTCAGGCTTACGTAATGATCTGATTTTCGCTGCTACCTGTCCTAATAATTGCTTATCATGACTTTCTAACGTGATAATCGGATTTTGACCTTTATCCTGACGAGTTGAAACTTTAATTTCATCAGGTAATTCGAATACTACGTGGTGAGAGTATCCTAATACTAAATCAAGTATGTTACCTTGATTTGAAGCACGATAACCAACCCCAACTAATTCTTGTTCGATTTTATATCCTGAAGAAACACCAGTAACCATATTATTGATTAATGCACGATATAAACCATGCATTGCACGATGTCTCTTTTGATCTGTTGCTCTTGTCAATACGATTTCAGAACCTTCAATATTTACATTGATGCCATCATCGATCTTTTGAGTCAAAGAACCTTTTGGTCCTTTCACGGATACCTCAGTGCCATTAACACTCACTTGTACTCCGCCTGGTATTTGAATGGGTAGTTTTCCTACGCGTGACATATTCTTCGTCTTTTTATTTAATGATTATGATATATAGCAGATTACTTCGCCACCTACATGCAATTGACGAGCTTCTTTGTCCGTCATCAAACCACGTGAAGTTGAAACGATTGCTATCCCTAGTCCATTAATAACTCTAGGAAGTTTTTCTGCATTTACATATTTACGTAAACCTGGTTTACTTACTCTGCGAATTGAAGATATAGCCGACATTTTTGTAACCGGATTATATTTCAAAGCGATTTTAATCAACCCTTGTTTATTTTCAGTTTCTTCAAACTTGTAATTCGCAATAAAGCCTTTATCATAAAGAATCTTTGTCATTTCCTTTTTCATATTTGAAGCAGGAACTTCTACAACGCGGTGATTTGCTTTTGCCGCATTACGAATTCTTGTAAGGTAATCAGCGATTGGATCTGTATACATGATTAAATTATTCTCTGTTTATTAAATTATTCTGTTTAATTACCAGCTTGATTTGGTAACTCCTGCAATTTTTCCTTCAAGTGCCAGTTTTCTGAACATTACCCTTGAAATTCCAAACTGACGCATATATCCACGAGGGCGACCAGTTAATTTGCAACGGTTTCTAACGCGGCAAGGATTTGCATTTCTAGGAAGCTTTTGTAAAGCATCATAGTCTCCTGCTTCTTTTAGTTCTTTGCGTTTTTCAGCATATTTTTCAACCGCACGGATACGTTTTAATTCACGCGCCTTAATTGATTCTTTTGACATCGTTTGAAATTTTATTTATTCTGATTCTTGAAAGGAATACCAAATTCTTTTAATAGTTCCATCGCTTCGCTATCTTTTGTAGCTGTTGTTACGAAGGTGATATCCATACCCTGGATTTTTGATACTTTATCGATATCGATTTCAGGGAAGATAATTTGTTCTGTTACACCTAATGTATAGTTTCCACGACCATCAAAACCTTTATCGTTTACACCACGGAAATCGCGGATACGAGGTAATGATACAGAGATCAAACGATCTAGGAATTCATACATACGATCTCCTCTTAATGTAACACGTACTCCGATTGGAACGCCAGCACGTAACTTAAAGTTAGAGATATCTTTTCTAGATTTTGTTGATACTGCTTTTTGTCCTGAAATTGTTGTCATTTCATTGATAGCAGATTCAATAATCTTCTTATCAGCAACAGCATCTCCTAATCCCTGGTTTAAACAAATCTTTGTTAAACGAGGTACTTGCATACTGCTTTTGTACTGAAACTTTCCCTGCAACGCTTTAACGATATCGCTGCGGTACTTTGATTTTAAACGCGGTTCGTAGTTCATTACTTGATTTCCTCCCCTGATTTTTTAGCGTAACGTACTAATTTTCCGTCAACAAGTTTTCTTCCGATACGAGTAGCTTTGCCAGATTTTGGATCAACTACTTGTAAGTTTGATAAATTAATAGGAGCTTCTTGCTTTACAATGCCTCCTTGAGTATTTTGAGCATTAGGTTTCGTATGTTTAGAAACCATGTTTACCTTTTCAACTATCGCAGTTTTATTTAAAGGAAATACTTGAAGTACTTTCCCTTGCTGACCCTTTGAGTCACCTGCAATAACTTTCACTGTATCGCCCTTGCGAATGTGAAGCTTTGGTTGTTTATTGTATTTACGTTCCATGTTATAGTACCTCCGGAGCTAGTGATACGATTTTCATAAACTGTTTCTCACGTAATTCACGTGCAACTGGTCCGAAAATACGCGTACCACGCATTTCATCTTGGTTATTAAGCAGTACAACTGCATTGTCATCGAATCGAATGTATGATCCGTCGTTGCGGCGAACTTCTTTGCTTACACGAACAACAACCGCTTTGGATACAGTTCCCTTTTTTACGTTACCACTAGGTAATGCATTTTTTACAGAAACTACAATTTTATCTCCTAACGATGCATATCGTTTTGCTGTTCCGCCCAGCACACGGATACAAAGTACCTCTTTGGCACCACTGTTATCGGCTACTACGAGCCTTGACTCTTGCTGTATCATATTCTCTTTCCGTTATCTGGTTGTATGGCTATCACTACTCCAATAGCCGGATACAGGATTATTATTTCGCTTTTTCTAATATTTCAACCATTCTCCAGCGTTTAAGCTTACTTAATGGTCGTGTTTCCATAATACGCACAGTGTCTCCAACACCGCACTCGTTCTTATCATCATGAGCCATAAACTTTTTGGTCTTCTTGATGAATTTCCCATACTTGGGATGTTTTTCACGTCTTTCTACAGACACAACTATGGACTTGTCCATTTTGGTGCTGGTTACGATTCCTATACGTTCCTTACGAAGCGCTCTTTCTTCCATGATATTTATTGGGCAGCTTGTTGTTGGTTCATTCTATTTCGAAGTTCAGTTTCTAAACGAGCAATAACTTTTCTCGCATCACGTAACTTCATTGGGTTTTCAATTGGAGAAACGGCATGAGCCATTTTCATTTTCACGTATCCTGCACGCTCCTCTTTAATTTTCATTCGAACTTCGTCTGTTGTCAGATCCTTTACGATGGACTGTTTCATGGCTATATCGTTCTTTTAATTTTATGCTTGATAATCTGGTCTTACTACAAACTTAGTAGTTACCGGTAGTTTTTGTGCAGCTAAACGCAATGCTTCTTTTGCAATATCCATTGGAACGCCTTCAGCTTCAAATATCACTGTTCCTGGTTTTACAGTAGCAACCCAAAATTCAGGAGCTCCTTTACCTTTACCCATACGTACCTCTAGTGGCTTACGAGTAATTGGTTTGTCAGGGAATATTCTAATCCAGATTTGTCCCTCACGCTTCATGTAACGAGTTACCGCAACACGGGCAGCTTCAATCTGACGGGACGTAATCCAGCAAGTTTCTAAAGATTTTATTCCGAAAGAACCGAATGCTAAAGATGTACCTCTTGTAGCAGTTCCCTTTGGAACCATTTTATGTTGTTTACGGAACTTTGTTTTCTTTGGCTGTAACATGACTCTCTTGAGTTATACTTTGCCAGCAATAATGCTGATTGTTATTATTTAATTTTAATTACGCTTTATTTCTATCACGACCACGGTTATCTCTTCCTCCATCTCTTCCACCTCTTGGACCTTTACCACGATCTCCTCTTCCACCACGGTCATTGTTGTCTCTTCCTTTTGAAGATCCACCACCTGAACCTGCACTTGCATTTGATCCTACGTTTGGAGATAAATCACGCTTTCCGTAAACTTCACCTTTGCAAATCCAAACCTTCACTCCGATAATACCATATGCTGTATGAGCTTCTGCTAATGCATAATCAATATCTGCGCGGAATGTGTGTAATGGAACTCTTCCTTCTTTGTATTGCTCTGAACGAGCCATCTCTGCTCCACCTAAACGTCCACTGCAGTTAACTTTAATTCCATCTGCACCAACACGCATTGTTCCTGCTACCGCTTGCTTCATTGCACGACGGAAAGAAATCCTTGCTTCTAACTGACGAGCGATACCATCTGCTACTAACTGAGCATCTGTTTCAGGACGCTTAATTTCATAGATGTTAATCTGAACATCTTTCTTTGTAAGCTTCTTAATCTCTTCTTTTAATTTATCAACTTCAGCTCCGCCTTTACCGATTACAATACCTGGACGAGCCGTATGAATTGTAACAGTAATTAACTTCAATGTTCTTTCAATCACGATACGTGATACTCCGCCTTTAGCAAGACGAGCTAATAAATACTTACGAATTTTTTCGTCCTCAACTAATTTGTCAGAATAATTCTTTCCACCATACCAGTTTGAATCCCATCCACGGATGATACCTAAACGATTTCCTATCGGGTGTGCTTTTTGTCCCATTACTCGTTATTATGCAGTTGTTTGAGTTGTTGATTCTTTAATTGCTACTTTTTTCGTGTCAACTAATAAAGTGACATGATTTGAACGCTTACGAATTCTGTAACCACGTCCCTGAGGTGCAGGACGAAGACGCTTTAACATACGACCACCATCAACATTGATGTCAGTTACATATAATTCCTGGTCTTCAATTCGCTTACCTTCATTTTTCGCTTGCCAGTTCGCTAAAGCAGATAGTAATAACTTCTCTAGGCGACCTGCAGCTTCCTTAGTACTGAATCGTAGCATTGCCAAAGCAATATCCACTTTCTTTCCACGGATCATATCTGCAACTAATCTCATCTTACGAGGAGATGTAGGGCAATCATTTAATTTGGCGAAAGATTTTTCTTTCTGAGCGGTTTTGCGCGCTTCTGCGGCGTTACGTTTTCTAGCTCCCATGATTATTACTTCTTACCTTTATCTTTACTTCCAGCATGTCCTCTGAAATTTCTGGTTGGTGCAAACTCACCTAACTTATGTCCAACCATATTTTCTGTAACATATACAGGAATAAATTTATTTCCATTATGAACAGCAAATGTGTGATTCACGAATTCAGGTGAAATCATTGATCTGCGTGACCATGTTTTGATAACAGACTTTTTACTTGTATCGTTCATCGCAAGCACTTTCTGCTCTAGTTTATAGTCGATAAACGGTCCTTTTTTAAGCGAACGGCCCATGTGTTTATTGTATCAATTATTTTTTACGACGCTCAACAATATACTTGTTGGACGGGTTACTTAATTTACGAGTTTTATATCCTTTAGCTAATAAGCCTTTACGAGATCTTGGATGTCCTCCAGATGCACGTCCTTCACCACCACCCATTGGGTGATCAACCGGGTTCATTGCAACCCCTCTTACACGAGGACGAATACCTTTCCAACGATTTCTTCCCGCTTTTCCGCTGCTAACTTTGTTGTGGTCAGAATTGGAAACTGTTCCAATTGAAGCCATACAATTAACAAGGATCATACGTGTCTCGCCAGAAGGCATTTTGATAGTTGCATACTTACCTTCACGAGCTGCTAACTGCGCATACGAACCAGCACTTCGTGCTATTTTCGCACCCTGACCAGGACGCATCTCAATGTTGTGAATTAATGTACCTAAAGGAATGTCTTTTAACTGCAGTGCATTTCCAACTTCTGGAGCTGCCTGTGCACCTGACATGATATCTTGACCAACCTTTAAACCTGTTGGTGCAATAATATAACGCTTCTCACCATCAATGTAATTAACTAATGCAATAAAAGAAGTACGGTTTGGATCGTACTCGATTGTCATTACTTTCCCATTGATGTTTTCTTTATCGCGTTTAAAATCAATAATACGATATGCTTTTTTGTGACCACCGCCAATGTAGCGCATTGTCATCTTTCCGCTGTGATTTCTACCACCACTGCGTTTTACTGATACTACGAGCGATTTTTCTGGCTCGTTTGCAGTTAATTCTGAATAGTCGTTACGTACTGCATGACGCTGACCTGGGGTCATTGGACGAAGTTTTCTAGTTCCCATTGCTCTCTTTCTTTCTTAGAATTAAATGTTACTGAAGAAATCAATGCTCTCGCCCTTTTTCAAGGTAACAATTGCTTTCTTAAAATTAGGACGCGCACCAGTAACAAAACCAGTTTTTGTGTAACGAGATTTCGACTTTCCGCGAAATACCATTGTGTTCACAGACTCAACGTTTACAGAATACATAGACTCTACTGCCTTCTTGATCTCAATCTTGTTAGCGCGTTTGTCTACTATAAAGCCGTAGCGAGGCTGTTTCTCCGTGATCCGGTTCATCTTTTCGGTTACGACCGGTTTCTTCAGAATTTCCATTTTATTCTATCTCTTGGTTTATCGTGCCAGAGCACTTAATTATTTATCATTTCAAACAGCTTGACTTACCTTGTCATCAAGCCATAACGAGTTATTTTTTGAGCAATGTACTTTCGATAATCGGCAATGAACCCTCAGTAATTAAGAGGTTCTGAGCATGCAAAATATCGTAAGTGTTTAAATCTGAAGCAACTACTACTTTGTTGCGAGTCAAATTTCGGGACGACAAATATACGTTTTTATTTGATTGCGGAACAACAATTAATGTTTTTTTCTCAGATAAATTTAAATTTTTCACTAATTCCACCATTTGGGCAGTCTTTGGAGCTTCAAAATTTAAGTCTTCTACGATCATTACACCATTTCCTTGCGCCTTATAAGCTAAAGCTGACATTCTAGCTAATCGCTTTAATTTCTTGTTCAAAGAAAACGAATAGTTTCTTGGACGAGGACCAAAAACACGTCCTCCACCAACAAATACTGGCGACTTCATTGAACCCGCACGAGCACCACCTGTTCCTTTCTGACGCTTCAACTTTTTTGTTGTAGCAGAAATCTCATTTCTTTCTTTTGCCTTGTGCGTACCTTGACGCTGGTTGGCATTGTAAAGTTTTACATCTAAATAGATCGCGTGATCGTTAGGCGTTATGCCATAGATGTTATCGTTAAGAGATGCTTTACGGCCTGTCTCTTTTCCTGATGTGTTATATACAGCTAATTCCATGATTATTTCAATACCGTTACAATTGAACCTTTATGACCTGGTATCGCTCCTTTGATGAACAAAAGATTTTGCTCAGGAAGTACCTTAACAATTACTAAATTCTGAAGCTTTACGCGTGAATTTCCTTTATGACCAGCCATGCGCATACCCTTCATAACTCGTGATGGCCATGAAGAAGCACCTAATGAACCTGGAGCACGTTGACGATCATGCTGACCGTGAGTAGATCCACCAACACCACCGAAGTTGTGACGCTTAACTACCCCTTGAAAACCTTTACCTTTTGAAGTACCTACTACTTCACAGAAGTCACCTTCTTGAAAAATATCGCATTTCACAACATCACCAAGAGCTAATTCTTGCTCAAAATCCGTGAACTCAATAACTTCACGCTTTGGAGTTGTGTTTGCTTTTTTGAAATGTCCTACCATAGGCGCAGAAGTATTTTTTTCCTTCTTTTCGCCGAATGATAACTGGATTGCTTCATAGCCATCCGTTCCGACCGATTTAACTTGTGTAACAACACAAGGGCCTGCTTCTACTACGGTGCATGGGATGTTTTTTCCCTCTGCATCGAAGATACTGGTCATGCCGACCTTTTTTCCGATGATACCTGCCATCTTAACTACTTTTTAGTTGTTTTGGACTTAATTGATTAATTATAATTTGACGAATCTATCGTCATTGTTTTTTTAAGAACGTGTGTGCAGAGCTAACTAAACTTTGATCTCTACTTCAACCCCACTTGGTAATTCTAGCTTCATCAAAGCATCAACTGTTTTTGCAGTTGAACTATAGATGTCTAATAATCTCTTATAGCTACATAATTGGAACTGCTCTCTTGCCTTCTTGTTTACGTGCGGTGAACGAAGAACAGTGTAGATTTTCTTCTCTGTTGGCAATGGAATTGGACCATTAACTACAGCACCTGTAGGCTTTACAGTCTTAACGATTTTCTCAGCAGACTTATCTACTAAGTTATAATCGTAAGATTTTAATTTAATTCTGATTCTCTGGCTCATTTTTAAAGAACGATTATTACTATTTAAGATTTGTAATTATTAATTAGCGTTAGCTTTTCCTTTTGATTTTGCAATCACCTCTTCAGCTACATTACGTGGAGCTTCAGAATAATGGCTGAATTCCATTGTTGATGATGCACGTCCTGAAGTGATTGTTCTTAATACAGTTACATAACCAAACATTTCTGATAATGGAACTTTAGCTTTAACAACCTGCGCTCCAGCACGGCTATCCATTCCTTCCATCTGCCCTCTTCTACGGTTCAAGTCACCTACTACATCACCCATGTTTTGCTCTGGAGTAATAACTTCTAACTTCATGATTGGCTCTAATAATACAGGCTTCGCTTTTGGTAATGCCTCACGGAACGCTGTACGAGCACAAATTTCGAATGATAATGAATCTGAATCGACCGTATGGTAAGAACCGTCTGTTAAACGAATCTTCATTGATTGCATTGGATAACCAGCTAATACACCATTCACCATTGCCTGACGGAATCCTTTTTCAACTGAAGGGATAAATTCACGAGGAATATTACCACCTGTAATCTCATTTACGAACTGTAATCCACCATTCTTATCTGTAGCTTCGAAATCTGCATCAGCAGGAGAAACTGAAAACTTGATATCCGCGAACTTACCACGACCACCCGTTTGTTTCTTATAAACCTCACGGTGATCATAAGATCCCATGATAGCCTCTTTATAATTTACCTGAGGTGCACCTTGATTAACTTCAACTTTGAACTCGCGACGTAAACGGTCAACGATAATCTCTAAGTGAAGCTCACCCATACCACTGATAACTGTCTGTCCTGTTTCATCATCCGACTTAACACGGAATGTTGGATCTTCTTCAGCTAATTTACCTAAAGCAACACCTAACTTATCAACGTCAGCCTGTGCTTTTGGCTCGATAGCTAATCCGATTACTGGCTCAGGGAAAATCATCGCCTCTAATACAATCGGAGCATTCTCAGCACACAATGTATCACCTGTTTTGATATCTTTAAATCCTACAGCAGCACCAATATCACCAGCCTCAATGAAAGGAATTTGATTTTGTTTGTTTGCATGCATCTGGAAGATACGAGAGATACGCTCTTTTTGTCCTGAACGTGTGTTCAATACATAAGAACCTGCATCCAATCTTCCTGAATAACAACGGAAATAAGCTAAACGACCTACGAAAGGATCTGTAGCAATTTTAAATGCTAATGCAGTGAATGGCTCTTTAACATCAGGGCGACGTTGAATTTCTTCATCTGTATCAGGATTTGTTCCGACGATATTATTTTTATCTAACGGAGAAGGCATCAACTCCATTACATAATCCAACATTGTTTGTACCCCTTTGTTTTTGAAAGATGAACCACATAACATTGGAACTACTTTATTTGCAACGCAAGCTTGACGTAATGCAGCTAAGATTTCTCCTTCCGAAATTGAATTCGGATCTTCGAAATACTTCTCCATTAATGTATCGTCAAATTCAGCGATAGCTTCTAATAATTTCTCTCTCCACTCTTTAGTTTCTTCCACCATATCAGCAGGAATTGGAACTTCTTCGAAAGTCATTCCTTTATCATGCTCATTCCATACGATACCACGGTTGTTAATTAAGTCAACAACACCTTTGAAAGTATCTTCAGCACCAATTGGTAACTGTAATGGTAATGGATTTCCACCTAATACTTCACGTACCTGCTTAACTACGTTTAAGAAGTCAGCACCAGCACGATCCATTTTGTTAACGAAACCAATACGCGTTACGTTATAGTTGTTAGCTAAACGCCAGTTTGTTTCAGATTGCGGCTCAACACCATCAACCGAAGAAAACAAGAATACTAATCCATCTAATACACGAAGTGAACGATTTACCTCTACAGTAAAGTCAACGTGACCAGGAGTATCAATAATGTTAATCTTATAGTTGTCACCACGGTAATTCCAGAAACATGTAGTAGCTGCTGAAGTAATTGTGATACCACGCTCCTGCTCTTGAACCATCCAGTCCATTGTTGCAGCACCCTCATGCACCTCTCCGATTTTGTGATTTACACCCGTATAGTATAATATACGCTCAGTGGTAGTCGTCTTTCCAGCATCAATGTGTGCCGCGATACCAATGTTTCTTACATATTTCAGGTCTTTAACGTCCTGTGCCATTTTATTTTTGAATTAACGCTTTAAATAATAATTGATTTGATAATAACTATACTCTGAAGTGAGAGAATGCTTTGTTTGCATCAGCCATACGGTGCGTGTCATCACGCTTCTTTACTGCTGCTCCTTCACCCTTCGCTGCTGCGATAATTTCGCCTGCTAACTTATCCGCCATGCTCTTTTCATTTCTCTTTCTTGCATATAAAATCATCCACTTGATACCTACAGAAATCTTTCTATCAGGACGAACTTCAGATGGGATTTGAAATGTTGCTCCACCTACACGACGACTCTTAACTTCAACTGCTGGCATTACATTATTCAATGCCGTTCTCCATTGCTCTAAGCCGTTTTCTTTTGTTCTTGCTTCCACTCTTTCTAAAGCATCGTAGAATAATTGAAACCCTACGCCTTTTTTTCCTGAATACATCAGATTATTTACGAAACGAGTTACTAAAACATCGTTAAATTTTGGATCCGGTAGAAGGATTCTCTTTTTTGGTTTTGATTTCCTCATGGGAGTATATCGCTACTTTAAATTAATAGTTAATTACTTCTTTTTCTTAGCTCCAGCTGCTGGTTGACCTGGTTTAGGACGCTTAGTTCCGTATTTAGAACGACGTTGATTTCTTCCATCAACACCACTTGTATCTAACGCACCACGAATGATGTGATAACGAACACCTGGTAAATCCTTAACACGACCACCACGAATCATTACAATCGAGTGCTCTTGCAAGTTATGTCCTTCTCCAGGGATGTATGCAGTAACCTCAAATCCGTTTGTTAAACGAACACGGGCAACCTTACGCATCGCCGAATTTGGCTTCTTTGGAGTTGTTGTGTAAACACGTGTGCAAACTCCTCTTCGCTGTGGACAAGAAGTTAATGCTGGCGACTTACTCTTATCTATGAGTTGCTCGCGTCCTTTTCTTACTAACTGCTGTATTGTAGGCATTCTGGCAGTATTTTGTGGTTCTTATTGTTTGTTAATAAATACACTATACCCCTAAAAAAGGGGAGTGCAAAGATACAATTCATAATCATTTAAGCAAGGTATTCGACTAAATAATTTTAAAAAGATGTCATATTGTAGTATTAATCACCCGTTCAACACCCCTACTTACGATAAATATGCACTGATAATCAATTAATTAATCCTAAAAATTATTTCAATAAAAAAAAATAAAAATCACAACGATTAATCTGATTTTTCCACAAAAAACGGACTTATTCCAACTCCTGACCACCAACATAGGTCCGCCATTTTGCCAGCACCTTTTGCATATCTTCAGGCAATTCTGTCTCAAAATACATGTCCTTTTTTGTCGTCGGATGAACAAAACCCAATGATTTTGCATGTAGTGCCTGACGCGGTAAAATCGAAAAACAATTTTCGACGAATTGGCGATATTTATTATTTACGGTCCCTTTTAATATTTTATCCCCTCCATAATTAGCATCATTAAAAAGCGGATGGCCTATGTACTTCATATGAACCCGTATCTGGTGCGTCCTGCCCGTTTCTAATTTGCATTCAACCAAGGTGATATAATTAAACCTTTCAAGCACCGTAAAATGCGTAACCGCGTGTTTACCAAAATCCCCATCAGGAAATACATTCATCACTTTCCTATCCGCAAGACTTCTTCCTACATTTCCAGTAATCGTTCCTTTGTCTTCCTTTGGACTACCCCATACTATAGCTTGATACCTTCTATTAATTGTTCTTTCAAAAAACTGCTTTGCTAAATGATTCAATGAATATTCTGTCTTAGCAAGTACAATTAACCCAGATGTATCCTTATCAATTCGATGTACTAAGCCTGGTCGTAAAGATTCTGATGTGAGAGGTTTATCACCCAGCTCAGGAAACAGATGATATATTATCGCATTAATCAAAGTACCTCGATAGTGCCCATAAGCGGGATGAACAACCATCCCTGGCTTTTTATTGATTACTATAAGCTCTTCATCTTCATATACGATATCAAGTGGAATATTGTCAGGATAAAGCTCAATCTCTCTTGGTGGATGAGTTAGCACAACCGAAACAACATCTCCTGGCTTTACCTTATAATTAGATTTTACAGCTTTATTATTAACGAGAATAGACCCGGCATCTGCTGCCTGCTGTATTTTGTTTCTTGATGTGTTCTGAACGCGGTTATGTAAAAACTTATCGATTCTCAGAAGCCCTTGATTGGCATCAACAATAATCTTTAAATGCTCATATAATTCATCTTGTTCCTGATCAATATTATCCGCAACTGAATCGTCTAAATTATCAAGTGACGCGAAATCATCGTTCACCACCATTAGTTTTGTATTGTAATTTTTTTGGTTAAAACACCATTATCAGAAATTACTTTTAAAAGATAAATCCCTGCACTTAACTCTGAGTAATCGATTGTTGAAGAATAATCTCTTTTTTCAATCAACAATCCTTCAATACTATAAAGCTCTATTGTATGTGGATTAAAACCTCCACTTAATTTTATATTTATTATTCCATTTGTTGGATTTGGATAGACAATAACTTGAGCGTTCAAGTCCATATCCGAAATACCTGCAAATAAATTAGTGTCACCCATCACAGGACGAATCATAAATGTTCCATTAGCGACACCTACATTATTCCATGATCCACCAATATTATAAAACATATTAGCATTTGACGTAGTATTTCTATCAAACCCCAAATGCAATCCATCAGGCAATATTTGCTGAAATCCGATATAAATCACACCGTTCACAGGAACGATTTGATCTAGCACATAAGTGCTATACCCATTAATCTCATTGATATAAGTTGGCTTTTGATTCGACTCCTGATATAACACGGTTTCAGGACTCAGACTACTCCAAACTTTGATTGTAAAAAGATTATTGGAAACATTTGCACCTTGCTGCGTGAAATAAAACCTAATTGCTCTTAATGTATCCGGCTTTAAAATATTAAACTTCATTGCAAGTTTACCATTGGCTGCGTTAATTAAATCATAAGCCACTTCAGCACTTCCATCGTCATAACTATAGTAATTATAAAACTCTTGCTTATAGTAAACGGTATCATTTGCACGAACGCCCGTAAACGATGCTGAATTGGAAAAATAAGACTTCACCATAAAATAGGTACTATCATCCGTAATTGACGGTGTCAATGGAAAAATAGAATCTAACGGCGATGTATATGCCAAGTTAATATTATTAGGACGATTAGGAAAGATATTCCCATTTGTTTGTCCGAAACCAGATACATAGGCGCCAGTATAATCGTAAATTCTGGTATTAAACCCTACATCATTTGGCGTATCATCATTAATTCTGTAATTGACAGTCAATGAATCATTGATTAACACTTGTTGGTCTGCTGCCGACAATGTTTTAAAATGATCCCAAGGTATAGATGTGTATCCATTAATCAACGATCCAATAGGCTTGATAAATGCCACATCTCTCAATAAAGTATCTAATTGTCCAGTTACAGAATTATACGCTGCACGCAAACGCACATAATCTAAATGCCATATGTCTAGATTACCTGTTTGAGCTCCATAAGAACGAAATCTAAACTGAAAACCATCTTGATAATAAACAGAATTGCCAATCGTAATATTTACCAAGTTAAATATCGTATCCTGTCCTCCGGTTACACCACCGCCTACACCCCACTGCCTAATCCAAGTATTTGAGGTAGGATTAAAAAAATCCAGTATCAACGAATCTGAAATTTCAGGCGCATCGCC
>CAINEC010000183.1 GCA_903847585.1 uncultured Bacteroidota bacterium | reverse complement strand
TTCATAATTCTGCAGATGCTGCAGCTAGTACAGTTGACGTTTATTTAAATGGCGGTTTAGCTATCGATGATTTTGCATTCAGAACAGCTACTCCATTTATTGATGTTCCTGCTGGTGTACAAATTTCTGTTGCAATCGCTCCTTCAACAAGTACTTCAGTGAGTGATGCAATCGCAACTTTCAACTACAGTTTAGCTTCAGGCGAAAAATATGTAATCGTTGCTAATGGTATTGTGAGTCCTTCAGGTTACACTCCTGCTATTCCTTTCGACTTACACGTATTTGCTGGTGGACGTGAGTCTGCAACTACAAGTACAAACACTGACTTATTAGTTTGTCATGGTTCTACTGATGCTCCAGCTGTTTCTGTTTGGGAAACTGGTGTTGGTGCTGGTCAGTTATTTAACAACTTTGTATATAGCGATTTTGAAGGATACTTAGAATTACCTACAAATGATTATGTTGTAGAAGTAAGAGACAATGCAGGCACTACAACAGTAGCTGCTTACAGTGCACCGCTTTCTACTTTAAGCTTACAAGGCGCATCTGCTGTAGTTCTTGCTTCTGGATTCTTAAATCCTGCTAACAATAGCAATGGCGCTGGCTTCGGATTATGGGTTGCTTTACCTGCTGGTGGAAACTTAATTCCGTTACCTTTAGTAACTACAGGATTAAATGAAAATAATACAATCGCTCAATTAAATTTATTCCCTAATCCTGCTAAAGACAACTTAAACGTTTCTATTGACTTAAAAGAAAAGTCTGATGTTGTAATTAGCATTTTTAATACTACTGGATCTTTAGTAGCGAGAACAACTTACAACGATTTAATGACAGGCAATAATTTATTAGCAATTTCAACTGCTGATTTAAGTTCTGGCTTGTACGAAGTAATGATTCAATCAAACGAATCAGTAAAAACTACTAGCTTAGTTATTGAAAATTAATTTAGGTTTTACTTTTAGAAAAAGGTCTGTTGAAAAACAGGCCTTTTTTTGTGACCCTTTATTTCAACATCATTACGATGGTGTTAATTGCAAACAGGCGTGGGTTTAAACCCGCACCTGATTGAAAATTGCAATTTATTCGCACAAGATTTCAGACAGGTCAATAAAATACTAAGCAGGTGCGGGTTTAAACCCACACCTGCTTTAAAAATAGATTCAGGATTGCGGTGACACGCTGCGCTTATTCACCGCGGACCTAAAAATTACAGGCACGTGCCTGTATTAGATAAAGCACACTTCAGGCTAACCAGTGCCACTGTGAGATTTACAATTCATCCAAATTAACAAGCGGACAAATAGATATGTTGGGTTGGGGCTAAAGCATTGAACTTATAACAAGCAAAATGGTTGAAAAATTAAAACTTGGTCGATAATACATTTTTATATATTTTTGAAAAAAGCCAAACTATGAATCGACTAAATATCTATTCCCGCACAATCCTCTTAGTGATTGCTTTATCCGTTTTCTCGTCGTTCTCTTTAGCGCTGAAAGGCGATGAAGGTGTTCCTCCTGATTTTGGGAAATCGAACTCAACATTGCTGATTGTTAAACTTGTTAAGATGAACAAGCAAAATGAAAAGATCCAGAAAATATTTACTGAATACTATAAGGGTAAATTTGAGATGGTGGAAAATGCAGACGATAGTAAATACAGCAATACTGATGAGTATCGCTTTGTTATGTACACCCGTGCAATATGGAATGAAGCATCAGGAATGGGCGATACAAGGATGTCGGCTAGCTGGAGTTATTCTGCCTATATAATCGATAAATCAACAGGTAAAAAATATCCAGTAGGATTTGAAGGCGGTGCGTACGGACCTTTTTTTAAAGATTATGCAAAACGTCTCGAAAAAGCTCGCGCAGCCAATACAGGAAATTGAATCAATTAACGCAGGTATTAGCCTGTTGTAGCGCAAGCACACTTCAGGCAAACCCACACCTGCTTTAAAAATAAATTCAGGATTGCGGTGATACCTATGAGGCACGGGTTTAAACCCGCGCCTGTTTGAAAATGACAATTTATTCGCACAAGATTTCAGACAGGTCAATAAAATACTAAGCAGGTGTGGGTTTAAACCCGCACCTGCTTTAAAAATAAATTCAGGATTGCGGTGAATTGCTTCGCTTTTTCACCGCGGACCTTTATGGGAGTGGCTTTACTCAACAGAAAACCGAACTTGCTACGCAATTTCCAGTTTTTATTTTTTGTCCTCTTTTCGTGCAAGCACGAAGTGGCCTAAAAAATAAAAACCGAGGCTTTCGCCTCGGTTTTTTTCGGTAGCGGGGACAGGACTCGAACCTGTGACCTTTGGGTTATGAGCCCAACGAGCTACCTCTGCTCCACCCCGCACTATTTGTGAGGTGCAAATATAGACAAGTTTATGATTGTAAAAGTAAAAGGTCCAAAAAAAATCTGGCGAAATACTTTAATACCGCAAAATCAAGGATATAAGAAAAGAAATTCAACCTACTCCCCCAACAATCCTCTCAAATTCTCTTGCTTTTTATCCTCGCGATTCATTTTCCCGAAGGAAGTAAAATACCGATGGCTGGTTAAAAAACGAATTTGTACTTGGTTCCATTCATTTAGATCTTGTAATGCTCCACCTTCTTTTAATTCACGAAAAAGCAAATCTCCAATCTCTTTAAAGTCATCACGACCAAGATAATCGAGATCTGCATCACAGATAATTTCTTCTAATTTATTTTTTGGCGACACTGGCATTTTAGTCGCCATAATAATGTCGCAAACAATTGCAATTTCTTCAGAAGTATAATTATAAGAAGGCAATAATTCCTTTGTAATGTTACAGCTATGCATTTCATGATCATCGCGATTGATAATAAATCCAGCATCGTGAAATAGGGCCGCGACTAATACCAACTCTTTGTCATCATCAGAAATATTCTCATAATCTGCAATACGTGCAGCCGCATCGTGCATATCAACCGTATGAGAATAGCTATGATAATAAAATTGCTTTGGCAATTCCTTATCGAGCTTATTCAAAATCGCTGTTTTTAAATCAAAATATCGCTGCTTCATGCCGAAAGATTTATGATTAACTTTTCTTTTAATAACTCAGGTGTAAACGGCTTCATCATGTAGTCATCCATACCTGCATCGAAACATGCATCTACCTGCTCTTTCAACACACTGGCAGTCATTGCACAAATTCGTAACTGATCAAATCCCAGTTTGCGAATCTCGCGAGTAATTTGAAATCCATCCATATCTGGAAGTTGCACATCCATAAAAACCATTGAGTATGCATTTTCCTTTACCATAGCTATTGCCTTTGCTCCATGATCAGCGACATCAATTTCGATTGTTGGAAATATCTCTTTGATGGAATCAACTGCCACCATTTGATTAAACATATTATCTTCCACCAATAAAATGCGTTTGTTCGTAACATCGACACCGTTAGCCTCAGATGCTTGTTCTTTCACAACAGGGGCCTCTGCGATTTTAAAATCAACGGTAAAATAAAATGTCGATCCTACATCAGGAACTGAGGTTACTTCTAAAGAACTATGATGCAATTCAACTAATTGTTTTGAGATCGTCAACCCTAAACCAGTACCACCAAATTTACGAGTGGTATCGTCTGATGCCTGACTAAAGCTCTCAAAAATCTTTGCCAATTTATCCTGAGGAATTCCAATACCTGTGTCGATTACACTGAACTTTATTCTAGCGTTTACTGTATCAATATTTAACACCTCCGCTTTCAATGTCACACCACCTTTCTCTGTAAATTTAATCGCATTACCAACAAGATTAGTAATTACCTGTGTAAATCTTGTTTCATCACCAACAACATAATCGGGAAGTTTGCTATCAATAATTTCATTCAAAAAAACTCCTTTTTCTTCTGCTCGGATATTTAAAATCAATCGAACATTTTCTAAAGTGCTTCTCAATGGAAATGGACGTTGTTCTAATTCCATTTTACCTGCTTCAATTTTAGATAAGTCAAGAATATCATTGATTATCACTAAAAGATTTTCTCCACTCTTTTTAATCACTTCTAAATACTTTGCTTGTTGAGCATTAAGCGGTGACTTTGTCAATAGATTAGTTAATCCTACAATAGCATTCATAGGAGTACGAATCTCATGACTCATATTCGCCATAAACTGATCACGAAACTTTTGCGTTTGAATTAAATTCGTTTTCGTTTCATTTAACTCGTAATTCGTTTTCGTTAATTCGTCTAAGGTCTCATTCAGCTCTTTTGTACGCTCCTGTACTTCTTGCTCCAACTTTCGTTCACGATTACGAGCTTCAATTAATGCACTATCATTCGATGATCTTAATCGACTAAAAGTTGTATTAAAAACATTAAAAACTAATGCTGGATATTTATTGGCTAATGCAAAGAATTTATCTTTCTTAATTTCAACTACTGTTAAAGTTGTTTTAGCAATAATAGTTGCTACTGCATGTCCATCGGCAATAACACTTTCTCCCATCATGGAAAGAGGCGGAAGCTCTGCTAATAAAACATCTTCATTGAAAATACTTGCAGTTCCACTTTCAATAATAAATAAAGCGGAAGGTATATCGCCCTTATGGTTTAACACCTCCCCTGGTTGATAAATTTTAATTTCTGATTCATATAAAATCTCCTCAACAATAGATTGAGAAATACCATTAAACAGGGAGCAACCTTGGATATATTCGATGTTCATTACAGTAGAATTGAATGGTAAAGATAATACACAAATGTAAGCGAGTATCATTAATAAAAAAAACGGTGGCAAAATTTACCACCGTTCTAAAACATGAAAATGGGGGATTACTTTTGAATTTCTAGTCGCTGCGACATTCCTTCTCCATCAGCTGTTACACTTACCATATAAATTCCGTTACTCAAATTCGTTAAATCGATTGTTAATGGATGAGTATTACTATTCACATCATTTGAGTACACCACCTCTCCTAACATATTAAATATGCGCAATGAATAAGCATCTGAATAATTGATTGTTACTAAGCCTTGAGAAGGATTCGGATAAATATTTAATATTTGACTATTGCCTTCACCTAAACGTAATGGTGTAGAGAAAGTACCTAATGTTGTATAGCCTGAATTAAATGTACCTGAAGCATTGCAATCAGTGCGTACTCGGTACTGATAGGTTGTATTAGGCGTTAAACCAGTGATTGTTGTATTTGAAATACCCAAACTATCATAAACTAACTTAGTAGTATAAAAAGTAGTTGTCGTCTTTTTATATTGAATTCGGTGATCAATAGAACATGCATCGTCTATCCATGAAAATTTAACACTTGAATTTGAAAGAACAGTTGGTGTTACGGTTGGTTTTACGCAATCACATTGCGTAGTAAATGTTTTTAGCGTACCATAATTCGAAATAACACTTCCAAATACCGAAGCCATTTTATATTCATAAGCTGTTAAAGGAGTTAAATTATAGATTGTTTTCGTATTTGTATCCGCAAGCGTAATTGTTTTCCATGTCGCACTTGTAAGTTCATGATACATGATTTTATATCCTGTTGCACATGTGTTTTTTGTCCAATTGATTTTTACATTAGTACCAAAAACATTAGTAGTAAATAAACCTGTTGGAGCTGCAGTGGTTTTCTTAACAATCGTTTTTGAAGTTGATGCAGTACATCCTGCAGCCGATGTAGCTGTTACAGTATAAGTACCTCCAACAGCTTTAATAGATGCAGTTGTTGCTCCTGTAGACCATAAATATGTTGAGCCACCAGATGCGGTTAAAGTTGCTGTATCCTGCGGACATAATGTATCAGCGCTTGCTGTTATGATTGCGTTTACATTACAAGGAATAGCTTGTTGAAACGTTGATGAAGTAATGTAAGTTAAATCACCCGATGTGCTTCCACTATTATTTCCTCCCAAGAATGATCCATAAAAAGTAACGGGACCGACACCAGTTGTTGGTGCTGTCCAGTTAAACGACCATGAGCGTGTATTAGTGCCAGAATTACCAGCTTGCGTATGTGTTACATACTTTGCACCCACAATTTTTGTTGCTGTTGCATTGGTAATAATTAAAGTACCAATCAAAGTTCCGTTCGGATTTTGTGGTGAAATTTCAAATCCGAAAATTGTCCTTCCAGGCGAAGTAATTGTTCCTGTTATCGTATAAGTTGTTCCCGGTACATATCCGCTTGCAGGGATATTAGAAGTTATCCAGCCAGTAACTGCAGTAGCAGTCCCAGCATGACAATTTGTGCAATTGCTTGAACCTGATGCAGGGTCATTAGCAACACCTGCTGGCGCTCCCGTTGGCAAACTTACAGTAAGTGTGGAAATAAAACTCAAGGTAACGGTAACAATAATTACCATTGAAAACAATAACTTTCTTTTCATAAAATTAGATTTGTCAATTTATTGGATTGCAATTTGGCCATTTATTTTAAAAAATTCAAGAAATATATTTAAAAAACAACCAAAGCCGATAAAAGTTATCCTGAACAGAAAAAAACATGAATTAATAAGGAAGTATAATTTACAATCCGCATCAACATTATGAATGAATTTCGATTCAGCTTATCCAGCCATAAAGTATTTTCTTACATCCAGCAAATAGTAAGAGAAGTTAATGAAACACAAGCAAGGAAAAAACTGTCTATAAACTGACCTTTGTTTTTTGTAATTGACTTCGTTAAATAATATTCACCTCAGGAATAATTTTCACTTGAAACTTTTCAAAAACAGAATCTTGTATTGCTAATGCCAACTGATAAATTTCATCGCCACTTGCATTACCGTAATTAACCAACACCAGCGCCTGATCTTTGTGAGAGCCACAGCTACCAACCACCTTCCCTTTCCAACCACATTGTTCAATTAACCATCCCGCAGCTACTTTAAATCCAGCATTTGTCGGATAGGCGATAACGTTAGGGAATTCATTCTTTAATCTTTCATATTCGGACGCACTTATTTCAGGATTCTTGAAAAACGAACCTGAATTTCCAAGTACAGCAGGATTCGGCAACTTCGAACTACGAATGGCAATAACAGCATCACTCACATTTTTAATGGTTGGATGCTCCACATTCATTACACTTAATTGCTGCTGAATAGCTCCGTAAGTTGTATTAACTGTTGGATTTAAATTCAATCGGAAAGTAACCGATGTAATAAAATACTGACCTTTCTTTTCGTTTTTGAAAACGCTTTCGCGATAGCCAAATTTACAATCAGCATTATTAAATTTTTCTATTTGAAGCGTAGTTAAATTAAATGCCTCCAATTCATGAAATACATCTTTCATCTCTACTCCATATGCACCAATATTTTGCATAGGACCTGCACCAACACTTCCAGGAATCAAGCTCATATTCTCTACCCCACCAAAACCGTTATCAATGCAATATAAAACGAAGTCGTGCCATACTTCACCCGACGCAGCTTTCACATACACAAAATCCTCTTCACGTTTTACAAGGTCAATTCCCTTTAAGTAATTATGAATAATTAATCCGTGATAATCTTTCGTCAACAATACATTACTCCCTCCGCCTAAAAACATTTTAGGCATAGACAAAAACTGTTCGCTGTTCAACACCTCAACTAATTCATCAATTGAATTAATTGAAGTAAAAAAATCGGCATTAACATCTAATCCGAAGGTATTATATTTTTTAAGCGACTTGTGTTGCTCGATATGCGGCATTCAACGAAAATAGTAAAATAAGTCAGTATCCGTATTTGTCCTTCCAACGATCTTTCAAGAACTTTCTTAACTCTTGTTCGCGGGCATTATTACCTGGCTCATAAATGCGAACATTCTTCAATGTATCAGGCATAAACTCTAAATCGACAAAATTATTCTCGTAATTATGAGCGTATTCATACCCTTCACCATAGTTTATTTCTTTCATAAACGATGTTACAGGGTTTCTTAGATGTAAAGGAACTGATGGATCACCGTATTCCTGAATAAGCTTCTGAGCTTTCTTATAAGCCATATAAGAAGCATTACTCTTTGGAGAGGAAGCTAAATAAATAGCTGTCTGCGATAAGTTCAATGCGCACTCCGGATAACCAATCATTTCAACAGCTTGAAAACAAGCCGTTGCTATAAGCAGTGCATTAGGATTTGCATTACCAATATCCTCACTAGCAAGCACCAGCATTCTACGCGCAATAAACTTTGGATCTTCACCACCTCTCAACATTCTTGTCATCCAATAAACAGCTGCATTAGGATCACTACCACGAAGTGATTTTATGAATGCAGAAATAATATCATAATGCTGTTCTCCATTTTTATCGTATTGCGCAATGCGCTGATGTGATAATTTTAAGACAAGCTCATCCGTAATTTCAATTGTATCATTATCTGATGCAGTACATACAAGTTCTAATACATTTAAAAGTTTCCTTCCATCACCACCGGATATTTTAAACATTGCAGCAGTCTCTTTCACCACAATATTTTTCTTCGAAAGCAATTCATCATTGCGAATCGCAAACTCAACAATCTGCAATAAATCTTTTTCAGTTAAAGGATTTAAAATATAAACCTGGCATCGCGATAGCAAAGGACGAATAACTTCAAAGGATGGATTCTCAGTAGTTGCACCAATTAAAATAATTATCCCCTGCTCTACTGCACCTAAGAGTGAATCCTGCTGTGATTTATTAAAGCGATGAATTTCATCGATAAATAAAATTGACTTGCCATTTTGTTTTGCCTTCTCAATCACATCCCGTACATCTTTAACACCTGCATTGATTGCACTCAATGTAAACATCGGTAAACCAATTTCAGCAGAAATGATATTTGCTAAAGATGTTTTACCAATACCAGGCTCACCCCAAAAAATAATGGAGGGCATGGTCTTACTTTCAATAAACTTTCTGACAACTCCATTGTCTCCGGTTAAATGAGACTGACCTACAATATCATTTAAAGATTTAGGTCGTAGTCGCTCGGCTAATGGAATATGATTCATATTGTTTTATTCCGTTACTGACAACACAGTAATCTCAATACGATTATTTACCTGATGATCTTCTTCGATACACAACAAACCACCCTTACATTGATTAAGGATTTTTTCAGACCCATGTCCTTTAAATTCCATCTGCGATGCATTCACGCCTGCTTTTATTAAACTCTGCTTAACCAACTGTGCACGTTGATTAGTAAGCGTTCTGTTTTCTCCATCACCACCACGCACATCAGTATAAGAACCTATTTCAACTTTCAATCCTGGATTATCTTTTAAAATCGTAGCAAGCAATTGTAATGGTTCTTCTGATGAAGGTAGAAGATTAGTTGTTTTCTTATTAAATGAAATACCGTACCAGATAAATGGCTTATTAATTTCAATTTGTTTCAAATCGAACTTCACATCAATTGTATCAGATTGTTTTGCACCACGTGTGTCAATCGTATATTTTTTCTGATAGTGGAACTGATCACGACATTTGATCTCGAATGAATGCTCTGGCTCAACCATAAATGTTAATCTACCATTCGCATCACAGTTATACTTTTTATACGGCTTTCCATCTTTGAATATTGCAATCGAAGTATTTTCGATTCCATCGTGAGATAACTGATCAAACGTTTGAATGCGAACAACAATTTGTGGAGGAATTCTTGTAAACTCATAAATTTTATCAAAGCCATCTCCACGACTAGTAGAAAACAATCCCTTATATCCAGTACTATCGCAGATATATCCGAAATCATCTTGCGAAGAGTTAACAGGATAACCAATATTATAAGGAGTTGTCCAAGTACCATTGATAAAACTCGACTCGTAAATATCTAAACCTCCTAAACCAAAATTACCATCCGACGAAAAATAAATCGTAGAATCATTAAAAATGAAAGGGAACATTTCATTACCTGAAGAATTAATGGAATTGCCTAAATTTTCAGGAGCACTCCATACATTATTAATTTTTGTTGATTTATAAATATCAGTTCCTCCATAACCCCAAGGGAGATTAGCAATAAAATACATTACATCACCTTTTGAATTTAAAGTTGGATGTCCTACTGAATATTCATCATTACCCAACTTTAACGAACCAACAATCGTTGCTGATGTGTTTTCAATATTAGCTTCAAATATTTTTAAAACATTAAAACTCTTCTTATTTTTTTCAATCTTATTACTGATGTAATTGTTCCTTGTAAAATAAAGCTTTCCAGATTCTTTATCAAACGCCAACGGACCTTCATTAAATTTCCCATTCACATCACCTCCAAGAGGTACTGCTTCCATCCAATTTCCATTGCTTGATTTCTCGCCATAAAATAAATCGAAGTATTGATTTCCTGAAATGTCAGATTTCAAATTCGACATTCCTTTATGGTGCATATCGGAGACAAATAAAATTCCATTCTTATAATAAGTTGGGCTAAACACATTAACGCCTTCATTGCAATAACGAATTGGCTTAACATCATACAGCAAAGTATCAAAATATAATAAGAAGGAGCTATCACAAACAGTTAATAGATTTTTAATTTTATTATCAGAAACATTTACTGTTGAATAAACCTCTAAATATTTCTTTGCTTCCTGGTATTTCCCATTTTTAACAAGCGCATCACCTAAGCGATAATTCCATTCTACCTTTGGATTAGGATAGGTAAAAAGTTTTTTATACCAGAATTCTGTTTTAATTGCATTACCCATATTGTAATAGCAATCCGCCAGATTAATTGCGGCATCACGTTCAAATCGTTTAGATAAAACAAATTCATAATCTTCTACTGCAGGCGCATAAGCCGCTAATGTATAATTTTCATTTGCAGTACGAAGACGAATATTTACGCAACCGCTAAACAGCACCAGCACCAAGAGATATGTAAAGCTCTTATTTTTCATATTAAAAATAGCGTGGTGATTTAATTTTTAAAACTGGGTATCCAAAATCATAACCAAGCATCAATTCATGTGAGCCAGAATTATAATTACTAATACCACCAAGTGTAATATCATACGAATAACCCACTCTGAACTTTCTGTTTATCTGATATTCGAACAATGCAACGATTGCTTCTTTTGATCGATACGAAGCTCCTACCCAAAATATTTCATTGAATAGTACATTCACATTTAAATCATATTGCATTTTAGAACTCCCTTCTTTCTTTAACAATAAGGAAGGCTTAATCTTAATGTCGCCCTCAGTTTCAATAACACCTCCAACAGTCATGTACATACGTCTACCTAAATGATGAATTTGTTTTGTTTCCTCTTCGCGATTTTCAGATGGTTTGTAATTAACGAGATATGGAACTGAAAGTCCTGCATAGAACAATGGACGATAGAAATAAGCTCCAAATCCAGCATTCGGCAAAAACGATGTAAACGTGTTATAGTCAAAAACCTTATCACCCGGATCCCAATACGTTAATTCAACAACGTTAGAATTAAAATTGGTTGCACCTAACTGTAATCCTACACTTAATTTACTCACATCCCCTAATGGTAAGTGATAAGCTGTAGAAACATAAACATCCGTTTGATTTGTTTTTCCAATTCTATCCTTCTGAATAAATGCCCCCATCCCCAATTTTTTCTTGGGTAACAATCCATGCACACTTCCTGAATATGTAACTGGCGCTCCTTCAAATCCAACCCATTGCTTACGATACATCATTGTAGTACTCACAAACTCTTTACTTCCAGCATAAGCAGGATTAAGCACTAGTCCGTTAAACATATAATGACTAACCAACGGCGTTTGCTGCGCCATTAAGTATGACGAACAACATAAAAAGACAGCTATTAGTATCCGTTTCATCGTCTTAAATCAATGTATGTTTTATAAAATTTATTGATAGTCCTTAATTTCAACACAGCGAAATAAGTTCCATCTGACAACATATTTCCATTATTATCTCTACCATCCCAAGTATTAAAATAGTTTTCCGTATTGTAAACTACTAAGCCCCATCGATTAAAAATGGTAATTTCATTATCAAGAAAATCTTGTATTCCTTTTATCTCGAAGAAATCGTTGTACCCGTCATTGTTGGGAGTAAATGCATTTGGCAACAATACAGGATCGAGGCAATCAATTGAATCGCGAACAAAAACATTTACAGTACCAGTATCACGGCAAGTTCCATTCACCACTATCCAATTGAAAATATTAACTCCATAATTCAGATTAGAAACTAACGTAAATGGATCAGCTGTATCAGCAATAATTGCCGATGAAGAATCACTCCAATAACCATATCCAAATTGAGGTCGAGTACCATTTAAATTAATTTGATTTCCACAAAGTATTTTATCACTTCCTGCCTGGGCAATAATTTCAGAAGAAACATTAACCAACACCATATCGGAGTCAGAACACACCCCATCGGATACAATCCATTGAAGTTGATAATCACCAAACGAAAGATTAGATATCAAAGAAGTATTGCTAGTTGAATCTGTAAACGAAACAGCAGAAGGCCCTGCCGATAAAACCCAACCACCAATTCCGTAAATCGGAATTGCAGCATTTAGATTAGCTTGCGTTTGACCGCAAACATTAAAATCAGTTCCAGCATTAGCTAATAACTGGGGAGGCTCTGTTATGAAGAAAGTGGAATCCTTTGTACACCCATTATTATCGGTCAAATAAACAGTATATGTACCCGCTTGTAAAGATGAAATGTTTTGCGAAACAGCACCATTACTCCAAACAAAATTATAAGGGGAAGTCCCTCCTGCTACATTTAAAATAATAGATCCATCTTCACTTCTGTAGCAAGACAAGTTATACGGAGAGTTCAATGCTGGTGTAAATCCATTTACAGAAATTGGCAGAGGCTTTTCAATTGTAACAGTTCTTACCGCAATACAATTTAGTGCATCCGTAACCGTTAGTGTGTAGCTTCCTCCAGTTAAATTAACAACGGATGCTATTGTATCAGATAGATTGCTCCAAGCAAATTGATAAGGCTGTGTCCCGCCGGTTACAGTAATATTTATAAACCCATCGTTTACATTTGGACAAGTTACATTTCCAGAATCGACTGCCGCGATTACAGGACCATTGATATTACTTACGTTTACTATTATTGATGAAGAACAGCCACTGCCATCAACAGCCACTAATGTATAACTTCCTGCTCCCACATTCGACAAGGTATCGTTATTACTTGCATTCGACCAATAATAATTAAAGTTCCCAGTACCTCCTTGAGCAGTTACTACAGCTGAACCATTATTACTTCCACAGCTTGCGTTTTGCACAGCTAATAAATTTACTTGTATTTGATTTGGCTGACTAACGGTATATGACTGACTTATGGTACATCCAACATCATCCGTTACAATTAACGAATAAATTCCTGCAGGGATATTTGATAAATCTTCTGTTATCTGACTTGTTCCAACCCATTGATAAAAATAGGGAGCGATACCACCAGAAATATCGACATTGATACTTCCATCACTTAATCCATTGCAACTAACAGAATCTAATTGAAGAAGATTTATAGCAGGACTACCTGAATTTACAACTGAATCAGTGTAACTAGTAGAACAACCAAAAACATCCGTTACAGTTAATATGTATGTCCCAGTATTTAATCCAGCAATCGTTGATGACGTCTGACCAGTATTCCATAAATAACTATAAGGCTGTGTTCCACCTGAAGGAATTACAGTTATATCACCATTACTAATATTACATTTCGGATTATTGACAAACGACAATAATTGAAAAGGATCTGGTTGCGTGATTGTATCGATGTAAATACTTATACAACCATTATTATCTGTAACAGTTAGTACATATTGCCCAGCAGGCTGATTTGTTAAATTTAAAGTTGTTGCACCAGTTGACCACTCATACGTATATGGTGGCTCTCCCTGATCGATGCTCAAATAGATACCTCCGTTTGATTGATTATTGCAACTCACGTTAACTATCGAATCACGAATGACATTAGTAGAACTTATATTATTCACCGCAAAAGTCTGTTGTGCATTACAATTATTCCCATCTGAAACTATCACAGAATAAACTCCAGCATACAAGTTTTGAATTGTATCGTTGGTTAATCCGTTAGACCAATTATAAGAATAAGGACCTACACCTCCTGCAACAGCTATCATAATTTCACCATTGTTGTTACCACATCCAGCGTTATCAATCATTGCACTAATAACAATTGAATCTGGCTGAGCAACAACAAAACTCCTTCTAACTGTACATCCAAAATTATCGGTAACTGTTACTGAATAACTACCAGCACTTACATTTACAACATCTTGAGTTATTTCATTATTACTCCACAAATAAGTATAAGGACTAACTCCACCTTGAACAGAAATATCAATTACACCAGTAGCGCTGTTAAAGCATATAGCATCTGTCACTTGTGTTTGAGCAACAATTGGTGAAGGAATATTATTTACGGCCTGACTTCCAGTAGCCGAACATCCAAGGATATCCGTTACCGTTAGTGAATAGTTGCCATTCGTTAAACCCGTAAGCAATGAATTGGAAGAGCTATTAGACCATAAGTAAGTATACTGACCATTACCTCCTGAAATCGTTGCATTTATCGACCCATCACCTTGAGCACAATGCTCCTCTGTAACAACAAAAGCAATTGCAATTGGATCAGGCTCTATAAGCGAATAGGAAGTTTGTGATGAACAACCCGTAATATCAGTAACCGTTAAAATATAGTTTCCAGCAACAAGGTTAGTATTTGAATAAGCAGTTTCACCATTCGACCATTGCAATTGATAAGGACCTAAACCGCCTTGTACAGTTACCGTAAGTTGTCCGTTAGCTGATCCATTACAAATAGGATTAATTTGCGTTACAAGATTAACAGCAGCCTGTCCAGAATTAAAAATATTTACAGAATCAACTACTGCGCAATTGTTAGCATCAGTAATAATAACTGAATAATTACCTAACGACTGATTAGAAATTGTATTTCCATTTACCCCATTACTCCATATATAAGTATAACCACCTACACCTCCACTCGCAGTAACTGTTGCTGAACCATTCGATAAATTACAATTAGCATTGGTAACATTAAATGTAGCTTGAATTTGAGCTGGTTGTAAAACGGTATAATTTTCAACAATACTACAACCATTATCATCAGTAACTGTTAATGTATAATTACCAGCAATAACATTTAAATTATCTTGTGAAGTAATACCATTACTCCACTGATAAATAAATGGGGCTGTACCATTTGTAATAGAAATCTGAATTGACCCTATTGCCTGATTATAACATGTTGCATTGACGATGGTATCAAGTACAATAGAAGGCCCAGGAATATCAGCCACAACAAATGTACTTTGCTTTGCACATAGTAAGGCATCTGTTATTGTAATTGTATAAGTTCCGGCAATCAAATTATTAATTGAACTATTTGTACCACCGCTACTCCAGTTGTACGAATATGGAGCAGTACCTCCTGAAACGTTTAAACTAATTGCACCAGTACTTTGTCCACAATTAGCATCAATTATAGTAGCTTGAATTGCTATAGAATCGTTTTGACTGATAGTAAATTGTTGACCAGCAATACATCCATTTGCATCTGTAATAGTAATAGTATAATCACCAGCTCCAATGTTTGAAATATCCTGCGTGGTTGCACCATTAGACCATAAGTAAGTATATGGACTAACTCCTGCTGTAACTAAAACATCTAATGCACCATTATTACCCGCATAACAAGTAACATTGGTTTGGTTAGAAAGCGTTAATACGGGCCCGTTAGTATTTTGTACAATTACATTTCTACGACGCGAGCAACCGTTTGCATCGGTAACTGTCACAGAATAAGTTCCTGCTGATACATTTAATACTTGATTAGCAATTGAACCATTGCTCCATAAATAAGCGTAAGGACTAACTCCACCCACAGGCGTAACCTGAGCCGAACCATTTGCCTGACCACAAGTTGAATTCACAACTGTATAATTCGCTAACGATAAAAAGGCTGGTTGTGAAATGAAAAACGACTTAGTGCCAGTACATCCATTTGCATCAGTAACTGTAACATTGTATGTACCATTTGTTAAATTTGAAATGTTTTGTGATGTAGCTCCATTTGACCATAAAAAATTAAATGGCAATGTACCACTATTAATACTGATAGTTATCGCACCAGTGCTATCACCACTACAGAGAACATTGGTTAAGGTGTTTTGAACTACTACTGGCGATGGCTGTGATAACACTGTAGAATTTTGAACCAACGTACAAGCATGTAAATCTGTAATTGTAACAGTATAGATTCCGGCAGCAAGGTTATTAATTGTTGAAGATGTACTACCTCCATTCCATACATATGAATAACCAGGTGTTCCTCCAGAAGGAGTTACTACTAATGATCCATTATTCTGGTTACACGTGGAAGGTGTTGAAGTAAAAGATGCTGTAATTGCAGAAGGTTGATTAACTACATAACTTCCAGTAGTAGAACAATTGTTAGCATCAGTAATAGTTACTGTATAATTTCCAGCTATTAGTCCATTAATATCTTGAGTTGTTTGACCACTACTCCATGCATAATTTAAAAGCACTGTACCTCCGCTAACTGAAATATTAATCGATCCATTACTCCCACCATTACATAAAGGATCTGTTATTATTCCGGAAGTAATTGATGGACCTACCTGATTTGTCAATGTTACATTGCGTGATACAGTACATCCATTAGCATCTGTTACTGTTACAGAATAACTACCCGCTAATAGATTTGTTATTGAAGAAGTCGTTTGACTATTACTCCACAAATAAGAAAGCTGACCAGTACCACCCGAAGCAGAAACACTTGCAATCCCATTTGCTAAACCACATGTCGTGTTTGTAGAAGTTATCGATGCAACAATTGCTGCAGGTTCAGCAACGGTATAAGTAAACGAATTGCTACATCCTAAATTATCTGTTACAGTGATGGTATACGTTCCAGCAGCCAAGTTGGCTAAATCTTCTGTGGTTGCGCCATTACTCCACAAATATGTATAAACTCCACCTCCACCTATAAAGGATTGGTTAATTGAACCTATTGTTCCTCCGTAACAGTTGTTATCTATTACAACCCATGTGGCACGTTGTATAGCCGTATTTTCACTTACACCATACGTACGGTTTATCGTACAACCGAGGTCATCCGTTACAGTTACATTATAAGTGCCAGCTGATAAATTAGTAATTGGATTCGATGTTGATGAATTATTCCATAAATACGAATACGGACTTGTACCACCAGTTACTGTTAATTGAATACTACCAGTATTTCCATTAAAACAATTTACATTGGTAATGTTAGTGGTAATATTTAGCGGCAGCGGACTTTGAACCGTTTGAGTATAGAAAGCGGTACATCCGCTCTGATCAGTAATCGTTACTGAATAACTACCTGCATCCAAATTACTAATGCCTGATCCTGTACTACCATTATTCCACAAGTAAGTATAAGGAGGATTTCCTCCACTTGTCGAACTAGTAATTGAACCATCAGTAAACCCAAAACATGTTACGTCAATTACAGTAAAACTTGCAGATGGAGATCCTGCACCAACAACTGAACCACTCCAAAAGGCAGTACATCCATTATTATCTGTAACTGTCAAAGAATAATTTCCTGCATTTAAATTACTGATAGAAGTTGTTGTATTACCATTACTCCAGTCATAGGTATAAGGAATAGTTCCACCAGATACAGCCGTTGATATTGAACCAGAACTAGCCAAACACCCAGCATTATTGATAGTTGGATTTATTGCCAAAGCAGCCAACTGAGTAATAGTATATACCACAGTGGCCGTACAGTTATTAGCATCGGTGACAGTTATAGTATAATCACCAGCAACTAATCCACTGATATTTTGACTTGTTGCAGCATTCGACCATAAATAGTTATAGGGCGCTAACCCTCCACTTACAGAAATAGCTATTGCTCCCGTCGCAGACCCAAAACAATTTATGTTGGTTTGTGACAATAGCGTTACTGCAGGACCGTTAGTATTAGTAATCGAGAAATTTCTTCTGCGTGTACATCCGTTGTTATCTGTTACAGTAACCGAGTAAGAGCCTACTCCAACATTTAAAATCTGATTTGTCACATTACCATTACTCCACAAATAAGTATATGGACTCACCCCACCCGCAGGAATTACTTGTGCAGAACCATTTGCTTGCCCGCAGGTAGTATTTACACTGCTAAAATTCGCAAGCGATAAAAATGTTGGCTGAGTAATGGTAAACGATTTTACATTCGTACATCCGTTGGCATCAGTAACAGTAACGGTATATGTTCCGTTTTTTATGTTGGAAATATTTTGTGTAGTAGCACCATTCGACCAAACAAATGTAAAAGGGGCTGTACCGTTATTGATCGTAATTGAAATGGATCCAGTACTATCACCATTACACAGAACATTTGTTAATGCTGATTGAACAACCACCGGAGGCAAGGTTGCACTGACTGTAGCTGAACGAATAATTGAACATCCATTTACATCAGTTATCGTTACCGTATAACTTCCCGCTGCAACATTACTGATAGAAGAAGAAATGCTTGCGTTATTCCATAAGTAGGTAAATGCTCCTGTGCCACCACTAACACTAGCTGTTGCTGATCCATTATTTAAATTACATGTTGTTGCTATAGTGTTTACACTAGCGATTAGCGCAGATGGCTGGTTGATTGTATAAGAATTACTATTTACGCAACTATTCGCATCGGTAATTGTAACTGTATATGTTCCTGCTGACAAACCCGAAGCATCTTGATTTGTCTGACCATTACTCCAACTATATACAAAAGGACCGACTCCGCCTGAAATAGTAATATCAATTGAACCATCACTTCCCCCATTACACAAAGGATCACTTATTATACTTGATGTGATTGATGGTCCATTTTGATTGACTAACGAAGAAGACTGAACCGTTGTACAGCCATTCGCATCGGTAACAGTAAGTGTATAAACTCCTGCAGCAATATTACTAATTGATGAGGCATTTGATAAATCACTCCACAAATAACTATAAACTGATGTACCACCACTAACCGTTGCGGATATACTTCCATTAGCTGCTCCACAGGTAGGATTAACACTATTCAACGATACTGTCAACAAGCTTGGTTGAGTAAGTGAATAACTCGATGATGCAGTACAATTATTCGCATCAGTCACTGTGACGGTATATGAACCTGCAGTTAATCCAGTAACATCTTGAATTGTCTGTCCATTACTCCAACTATAAGTAAAAGGACTAGTACCTCCTGAAATCGTGATATCGATAGAACCATTACTTCCGCCATTACAGGAAGGATCGGTTGTAATACCTGATGTGATTGATGGTCCGTTTTGATTGACTAACGAAGAAGACTGAGCCTCTGTACATCCATTAGCATCGGTAATGGTAAGTGTATAAACTCCTGCAGCTACATTACTGATTGACGAAGCGGTTGATGCATTACTCCACAAATAACTATATCCTGACGTACCACCACTAACGGTTGCGGATATACTTCCATTAGCTGCTCCACAAGTAGGGTTAACACCATTCAACGATACAGTCAACAAGCTTGGTTGGGTAATTGTATAATTTGAAGATGCCGAACAATTACTTGCATCAGTTACAGTAAATGTATAGACTCCTGCTGTAAGCCCACTAATGTCTTGCGTCGTACTTCCATTCGACCATGAATATAAATAAGAAGGATTTCCACCTGTAACAGTCAAGTCGATACTACCATCTGATCCACCATTACATTGAACAGCATTTATCACATCAGATAAAATCAATTGACTAGGCTGATTAACTGTATATGATTCAGCAGCTGTACAACCATTTCCATCTGTCGCAACAACAGCGTAATTTCCAGCAATGATATTCTGCAATAATGAATCAACTGAAGCATTATTCCATAAGTAAGAATAATTTCCAACTCCACCAATTGAAGTGATATTGATTTGACCGTTATTTAAACCAAAGCATGTAACATCACTAATAGTATTATTGATGAAAATTACTGAAGGCTCATTAACCGTAAATATTTGTGACACTACACAACCTAAATTATCCTCAACTACAAGAGAATAATTATTTGCTATTACACCATTCAGATTCTGTGAATCGATTGAGTTATCCCAAGTAAAAGTATAAACACCACTGCCCCCAATTGCAGTTGCTTGAATTGAACCATCTGATGATCCATTACAAGTAACATCTGAAACAACACCTGAAATTATTATTGCTGGATTTTGAGTAATTTGTATAGAGGTATCCTTAGTACATCCATTAGCATCTGTGATTGTTAAAGAATAAACACCTGCAACAACACCACTTAAATCTTCATTGATTGAAGCATCACTCCATAAATAATTTAAAGTTCCTGTACCACCATTCGATGTAATATTAATCGCACCATCAGCATTACCAAAACAATTGATCGAATTCACCGTCGCGTTGATTGATATTGGAGATGGCTGATTCACATTGAAGCTAGAAGAATTTGTACATCCGTTAAAATCAGAAACAGTCAACGTATAAGTACCAGTACCTATGGCATTTATATCTTGTGTCAACACTCCATTACTCCATGAATATGAATATGAACCTGACCCTCCTGATACACTTACATCAACACTACCATCAATCCCACCATTACAAAGTATGTCAGTAACATTTCCAATAATATTTATTGCTGTTGGTTGTCCAATAGCAATTACTTCAAATGCATTACAGCCAAGTGAATCTGTAACTGAAACAGAATAACTGCCTGCGATTAAATTCGAAATAGAAGAGAGCGTTTCGCTATTACTCCATAAATAATTATAACTACCTGTTCCTCCTGATACACTCAAGGAAATTGAACCATCACTTCCTCCAAAGCAAGTTACAGATGTAACATTTGAAGATATTGTTATTGGCAAAGGTTCATTAACTACAAGATTCAGATTCAAACTATCGCCAATAGCATCGAAGATGGTTACTGCGTAATTCCCTGCAACTAAGTTTGCAATATCTTCTGTTGTTTCGTTGTTAGACCATAAAAATGTAAAAGGTGCATTTGGACCGGATACCGTCAAATCAATTGCCCCATTACTGCCGCCATTACATAAAACATTCGTTACTGAATCTGTGGCAACGATATTCCCTGCCTGATTTTTCGCAAATGCATAGCCATTAACACCAAAAAATAAAACTGAAAAAAAAGCAAAAAAATACTTGCAAATACTTTTTATTGTCATAGTCAATAGCTTCCTAACTCTAATACGATAACGGTTAAATTTAACTTTAGACGGATAAAACCCGTCCTTACAAATTTAAAAAAATTAACCTAAGAAAATTACTGATTATAGAGAAAGTGTCAACAGCAGACTTGGGATAACTCCAATCAATAATGAAATTAACGCACTAAGTACAATTAATGTCCATTGGCCTTTATTCAAGACATGTCCTGCTCCATTCTCATTATCCTGCAGAGAAACAAAAATCACTCTGAAATAATAATAAACCCCTATTAACGAAGACAATACAGCTATCAACGTCAACCACTGATAACCCGACTGCATTGCCCCTAGGAAAATATAGTACTTGGCAAAGAAGCCCGCCATTGGAGGAATACCCGCCATTGAGAAGACTAAAGCGCTAATAAATACGATGATTCCTTTGTTATTTTTTGATAACCCTTTCAATGAATTAACAGATTCATCGCCTGAAGCTGTCATTGCCTGCATCAATGCAAACATCCCCATACTTGCTATCGAATAGGAAGCTGTATAAAGGAAAATAGAACTTGCCGAAATTTTATTCATCGCAACAATCGCCATCAACATATATCCTGCATGAGCAATACTTGAATAAGCCATCATTCTCTTTAAACTCGTTTGATAAACTGCCAAAATATTACCTCCAATCATAGTTGAAGCAGCAATGATAGCCATCGTATTTGACCAGAACCCTGTAATTTCAACAAAGCAGGTACTGAACATGCGATAGAAAGCAGCAAATGCAGCTGTTTTAACTACAGTAGCCATAAACGCCGTTATCACGGTTGGTGCTCCCTCATAAACATCTGGTGCCCAAAAATGAAAAGGCGCAGCAGACACCTTAAATAACAAGCCAACCATTATTAGTAAAACGCCTGCATAAACAAACATTGGTGTATTACCTGCAGCTTGCGAAACGGAAATATAAGATGCGATTTTAGCAAGGTTAAATGTTGCAGTTGCTCCATAAATTAATGCAATTCCGAATAATAAAAATCCAGTTGCAAATGCTCCCATCAAGAAGTATTTCATCCCTGCTTCGTTAGAACGCAACTCTGATTTATTACTCGCAGCTAATACATAAAGACTAATCGATAATATTTCTAATCCTACAAAAAACATCGAAAGATCAGCAAAGGCTGTCATGATAATGGCGCCTGTTAAAACAAATAATACCAATGCAGCATGCTCTGCCATATTAGATGACGATGAAAAATAATGCTTTGATATAATCATCCACAGCAACGTCACCACAATCATCAACGAAGAAAATGCTAAGGAATAATTATTAAACAAAACCATATCATGGTAATACGACAAGTTAGTATTCCATGATGAAATTGCAAATCCAAGTCCTGCAACTAAACCCGCTACAATAATTGGTAGTAATATTTTCTTAAAACGAAGTGCATCGGCCATCATAGCCACCACACCTAATAGGGATATTATGATAAGTGTATTCATAATCAATTAATGTCTTTTACTTGTGCCAATAAATCTTCTAATGCTGGTCCTGCAACCTGAAGAATTGGTTTTGGATATATACCACCAGCGATGATCGCCAATGCAACTACTACTAATACAATTTTCTCTGTTTGATGCAAGCCTGTAAACTCGATACTACGTGCGTGAGGCTCACCCAACATGATTTTCTGATATGAACGCAGCATGTAAACAGCTCCTAAGATTACTGTTAATCCAGCAATGGCAGCCATCCAAGCATTATATTGATAAACGCCATTTAATAATAAAAATTCACCCACGAATCCATTAGTAAGTGGTAACGCCACAGATCCTAATAAAATGATTAAATATAGAATTGTAAACACTCGTGTATTATTTGCTAATCCACCTAGCTCATCTAAATTTCTTGTTTTCATTCTTCGGAAGATGATATCAGAAATAAAGAAGATACCTACCACATTCACACCATGTGCTAGCATTTGTGCCATTGCACCTTGCATTCCCTGAATCGTTAAAGAAAATATACCGGCAGCAATTAATCCAACGTGAGCAACAGAAGAATATGCAATTAAACGTTTGAAATCTTTTTGTACTAACGCCATCACTGATGCATAAACAACACCGATGATTGATAATATCATTGCGGTATTTCCCCATTGCGCTAATCCTTCTGGCAAAAATGGAATCATCCAACGAATCAAACCATACAATCCCATTTTCAACATGATACCTGATAACAACATTGTCCCTTGTGTAGGAGAGTCTGTGTAGGTATCAGCTTGCCAGCTATGTAAAGGAAAGATTGGAATTTTAATCGCGAAAGCTAAAAAGAAGCACCAGAATAACCACGACTGATCAGTTACAGTTAAAGCTGTTGAATAAAGTACATTAATATCGAACGAATGTGTTCCTGGTGTTTGTAAGTAGACATAAATTAATCCGACTAACATCAACAATGAACCTGTTAAGGTATAGATGAAAAACTTTAATGTAATTCGTACGCGATCTTCGCCGCCCCAGAATAAACAAATAAAGTAGATTGGAATAAGTGCTAACTCCCAGAAGATATAAAACAAGAATCCATCTAATGCTGCAAATACACCAATCAAGGCAAATTGCATAAACAACATCAATGAATAAAAAGCAGTTGCGTTTTTATATTCCGTACGGAATGAACTTAAAATAATTAAAGGCATCAAGAAGTTAGTCAATGCAACTAACAAAATACTGATCCCATCTAATCCAAGCTTAAAGCTAATTCCTAAATCTTTCACCCACCAGTAATCAACAAGAAACTGGTATGACATATCCGACTTAAACAACGTAAGGGAATAAACTAATATTCCGAAGTTAACGAGTGATGTACCCAATGCAAACACTTTCACTTTTGCTTTATCTAAAAGCAAACAAGCTAATGAAGCAACGAGCGGTACGAAGAGTAATAGTAGTGTTATCATTCCGCTGTTTAAATTATCATTGTTAAAACTAAAATTGTAATAATACCAATCACCATTGCAAATACATACGCCCCGATGTGACCAGTTTGAATTTTTCTTAATTGTCCGCTTACATTATTCAATGCAGTACCGGTTCCATTTACAGTTCCATCGATCAGACCTTGGTCAATGTACTTATAAACGAAAGCAGCTAACTTATCAAGTGGCTTTGTGATTAATGCAGCATACACTTCATCTACATAATATTTATTCGCTAATAACTTCGCGAAGCTATCCAACTCTTCACTGTCTTCTTCTGGCTTCACTTTCTTAGTAACATAGTAACTATATGTTGCATACATAATGACTGCTAACAACACCACAGAAACTGACATCAACATAATTTCAAATGTATGACTTGCTTCTTCATGAGATGTTTTAAAAATAATTGGCGCTAAAAACTCATTCAAGAAGTGAGGTGCATGAAACAACTCTGGCATTCCAATAAATCCACCAACAGCAGATAATACCGCCAATACAATTAATGGTATTGTCATAGTTCCTGGCGACTCATGCAAATGACTTTTTTGATGTTCTGAACCTCTGAACTCACCATAGAACGTTAACCAATACAAACGAAACATATACACTGCCGTTAGTACTGATGTGATGGCAAGAATTACAAACATAATTGGTGAATACATCCAAACCTTTGCTAATATTTCATCTTTTGAGAAGAACCCTGCAAAAGGAGGTAGACCAGCAATGGCTAATGTTCCAATCAAGAATGTTAAATGTGTTATTGGTAATGCTTTTTTCAAAGCTCCCATTCTTCGGATATCTTGCTCGCCGCTCATTGCGTGAATTACACTACCTGCTCCTAGGAACAATAATGCTTTAAAGAAAGCATGTGTGATAACATGGAACAAGGCTGTTTGATATGCTCCTACTCCTAATGCAACAAACATATATCCTAACTGACTTACCGTTGAGTACGCCAATACTTTTTTAATATCGTTTTGCTTTAATCCGATGGTAGCAGCAAAGAAAGCTGTTGCAATTCCAACGAAAGCAACGATTGAAGATGCATCAGGACTTAATGCGTATAATACGTTCGATCTAACGACCATGTATATACCCGCAGTAACCATGGTAGCCGCGTGAATCAATGCAGATACAGGAGTGGGACCTGCCATTGCATCAGGCAACCATGTATACAAGGGAATTTGAGCACTCTTACCCATTGCTCCAACAAACAACAGTAAACAAATTGCTGTTACCGCAGTGTTGTTTTGAGGTAAGTTAGATGCCGCACTGAATACCTCACTAAAATTCACACTTCCAAAAGTCATGTACATTAAAAACACACCAAGCAACAATCCTAAATCACCAATACGATTCATGATGAATGCTTTTTTAGCAGCATTACTATACTCGATATTTTTAAACCAGAAGCCAATCAATAAATAAGAACATAATCCTACTCCTTCCCAACCAACAAACATTACGATGTAGTTAGATCCTAATACTAACAACAACATAAAGAACACGAACAAATTCAAGTACGAAAAGAATCGCGGATGATCTTGTTCATGACTCATGTATCCAATCGAGTACAAATGAATTAATGTACCTACCCCTGTCACCACCATTAACATGATAACAGATAAACGATCTATTAGAAATGAAAACGGAATTGATAAGTTGCCAGAACTTATCCAATCAAAAAGGACTACTCTTTCAGGAACTGATCCTTCTTGAGCAACCTCGCCGAATATGAGTGCAGAGATGATAAACGAAATGAATACAGCTGCAGTAGCGATTCCACCACTCATTGCAACATTGAGTCTTTTATTTAAAACTCCCACTATTATAAATCCCAGTAGCGGAAGCAGAGGTATTAACCAGGCAAATTGAACCATCATTTGGAGTTCGTGTATTTAAATTTAATTATCCTTTTAGTTTATTTAATTCATCAATATCTACTGTTCGGATATTGTTATAGATCATTACAAGTATTGCTAATCCAACAGCCACTTCAGCAGCTGCAACAGCCATGATAAAGAATACCATCACTTGTCCTGATTCATCACCATGAAAGGTAGAGAATGCTGTAAGTAACATATTCACGGCATTTAACATTAACTCAATGCACATGAAAATGATAATTGCGTTACGGCGAAACAATACGCCCATGACACCAATCGCGAATAAAATAGCAGCTAATGCTACGTAATAATTCAACGGTATATATTGTAGTATAGAATTCATCTTATTCAACAGATTTTTTTCCAAGTAATACTGCTCCAACCATTGCTGCTAATAACAAGATGGAGATTAATTCGAATGGTAATAAGTACTGACCATATAATGCTTTCCCTAAGTTAGCAACGGTTCCAACATCTGTACGATTAGAATTTGCTGCTAATGATTCTGCACCTTTTGTAACACCTACCATCACTAGTAATAAGCATCCAGCGGCGACGGTAGCTGCTCCTTTAAGTAAATTTGTTTTATGAGGTTCTAATTCTTTATTCATATTGATAAACATCAACGTAAATAAGAAGAGAACCATGATTGCTCCTGCGTAAACGATAATATGTACAGCAAATAAAAACTGAGCATTCAATAATAAATAATGTCCCCCAATTGTAAAAAAACAGAATATCAAATACAATACACTGTGGACTGGTTTACGAGACAATACAACCATCAATGCGCTAAACACCGATAGAGTTGCAAGTACGAAGAATGGTAATGATGGATTCAAAATAATATTTTTTTAGTAATTACTGATGACGATGTGCTTTAGCTCTTAGAGAAACATCAATACGCTTATCCGCTTCTGTTCCTTCTACTAATTTATCTTTTCCGAAAATAAAATTGGTACGAACCATATCAGAAGGCACCATTCTATCAGTTAAGAAAATTGCTTCCTTCGGACAAGCTTCTTCGCATAATCCACAATAGATACAACGAAGCATGTTGATTTCATATACTGCTGCATATTTTTCCTCGCGATATAAATGCTCTTCTCCTTTTTTACGTTCTGCTGCTGTCATTGTAATGGCTTCAGCCGGACAAGCTACTGCGCATAATCCGCAAGCAGTACAATTTTCACGACCTTGCTCATCTCTCTTCAACACATGCCATCCTCTGTAAACGGGTGCAACAGGACGAGTTTGTTCAGGGTATTTTACCGTTGCTTTCTTGCGAAATAAATGTTTTATAGTAATAAGTAAACCGCTAAGAATCGCCGGCAGATAAATTTTCTCTGCAAAGGTCATCTCTTTATTTACTACGACTTTTGATCGATTGGTAAGTTGCATGATTGCTTTCTTATCTGATTATTAAAAATGTAATTGTCCGTTTTTGTAAAGCACATAAATACCTGTGCCTAGAATATTAAGAATTCCCAATGGAATCATTGTTCTCCATCCAAGGTGCATCAATTGATCATATCTAAATCTTGGGATCGTCCAACGAATCCACATGAAGAAGAAAATGAAGAAGAAAATTTTTCCGAAGAAAATTAATGTTCCAACTATCGATAACATATTTGGTGATAAACCTAACTGATCAATGAATGGAAAATTATAACCACCAAAATATAAGGATGCAATAATTGCAGAACTGATAAACATATTGATGTACTCTGCAAATAAATAGAATCCTAGTTTCATCGAGCTGTACTCTGTATGATACCCACCTACTAATTCTGTTTCACACTCTGGTAAATCGAAAGGTGTACGATTACACTCTGCAAATGCACAAACAATAAATAAAATAACTCCTAACGGTTGCGTGAATACGTTCCAGTGAATTCCGTGTTGCTGCTCTACCATTTCACGAACACTTAAGGTTCCTGTTGTCATGATTAATGCAATCACTGCCATACCCATTGCTAATTCGTAACTAATCATTTGAGATGAAGCACGAATAGCACCCATTAATGAGTACTTATTATTCGATGCCCACCCACCTATCATAATTCCGTAAACACCAATTGACACAACACCAAACACGTATAAAATTCCAATATTAATATCAGTAATCTGCACAGGATAAAAAGTACCGTTGATTTCTAATCCATGTCCCCAAGGAATAACAACGCCAGTCATACAAGCAGTCATCATCATAATACAAGGACCAAGGATAAACAATAAACGATCTGCATTAGAAGGAATAATTTCCTCTTTCATGAACATCTTTACTCCATCAGCTAATGGTTGTAACAATCCAAAAGGACCTGCTCTATCTGGCCCAACTCGGTCCTGTAAAAACGCTGCGATTTTGCGCTCTGCATAAGTTGAATAGGCTGCAATACCTAACGATACCGCGAACACTATAACAACGAGCACAAATTTTATTAATAAGAATTCCATATTCTGATTTTAATCGAGATAACTTAAATATTAATTATTGTGAGCACGCTCATCAATTGATTTTTGATTCGATACATCAATCTTTAATTGCTTCTTCACTTCATAGTGATTAGCAGAAATAACTGACTTGCGGTCAATATGACGAGGACCTTCAATTGTCCAATCTGATTTTTCTTTCTTTTCAAAACGACATTCATTACAAATCCACTCTTCCACTTCTCCATGAACATCTTTACGAGCCGATACACGCAACACATCATCACCACTCGTCCACAAAACTGTTTTACCAGAACACTTCGTACAGTTACGATGTGCATTCATTGGGTTAGTAAACCATACACGACTCTTAAATCGGAACGTGCGATCTGTTAATGCACCCACTGGACAAACATCAATTACATTACCTGAGAAATCACTGTCTAATGATTTTTCAATGTAAGTAGAAATCTCAGCTACATCTCCTCTGTTAATCACACCATGCACACGTGAATCACATACTTGATCAGCTACCTTCACACAACGATAGCAAAGAATGCAACGAGTCATGTGCAACTTAATGTTCTCACCGATATCAATCTTTTCAAACTCACGACGCTTAAACTCATAACGAGATTTAGCAAGTCCGTGCTGGTAACTTAAATCTTGCAAATGACATTCACCTGCCTGATCACAAACAGGACAATCAAGTGGATGATTTAACAATAAAAATTCTACTACTCCTTTACGAGCTTCTAATAAATCAGGAGCAGTTGTATTTTGAACTTCCATTCCATCCATCACTGTTGTTCTACAAGAAGCAACAGGCTTAGGCATTGGACGAGGATCTTTTTCAGAACCCTTAGTTACTTTCACAATGCAGGTACGGCAATATCCTCCACTCGTTTTCAACTTCGAATAATAACACATTGCAGGAGGTACAATATCTCCTCCTATCATGCGCGCTGCCTGCAAGATGGTTGTTCCCTCTGGAACTTCTATAGAATGACCGTCGATGGTTACTTTAGGCATATCAATATTTTCTTATGCTACTTCCGGTGAAATATTATTCAATCGGTAATAGTGATTATCTTTTTTAATGGATGATGGATTCTTTACATACTCTTCGAATTCGCTGCGGAAATGACGGATAGCACTTGCTACCGGCCATGCAGCTGCTTCACCTAATGGACAAATAGTTTTTCCTTCAATTTTTGATTGGATATCCCATAGCAAATCAACATCTTCTAATGTTCCATGCCCATCTAAAATTTTATGAAGAACCTTTTCCATCCATCCTGTTCCCTCTCTACAAGGAGAACATTGTCCGCAACTTTCGTGATGATAGAAACGACTGAATGTATATAAGTTTTTAACGACACTAGTATCTTCATCCATCACAATAAACCCACCTGAACCCAACATCGTTCCTGTAATAAATCCGCCATCAGACAATGACTCATACGTCATTAATCGAGGCTCGCCATTGGCTAATTTTAATATTAAATCTTTTGGTAAAATAGGCACAGAAGAACCTCCAGCAACAACTGCTTTCAAATCTTTTCCATTGCGAATTCCACCACAATATTCGTCTGAATAAATAAATTCTTCTACTGGAATTCCTAATTCGATTTCATACACACCTGGTTTATTAATATGACCACATGCAGAAATTAATTTTGTTCCAGTACTTTTTCCTACTCCAATCTTAGCGTACTCATCACCCCCCATTTTCACAATTGGAACAACAGCCATAACACTTTCTACATTATTCACCACTGTTGGACGCTGCCATAAACCTTGAATAGCTGGGAATGGAGGTTTGATACGCGGATTACCACGCTTTCCTTCCAATGATTCAATTAATGCCGTTTCTTCTCCGCAGATATAAGCTCCTGCACCACAATGAACATGTAAATCGAAATCGAATCCGCTACCCATGATATTCTTTCCTAACAATCCTGCTGCATAAGCCTCATCAATTGCTTTTTGTAGAATATGAAAAACATATAATAATTCACCACGGATATAGATATACGAAGTATTAGCGCCTAATGCAAAACTACCAATGGCCATACCCTCAATTAACAAGTGAGGAATACGCTCCATCATGTAACGATCTTTGAAAGTTCCTGGTTCCGACTCATCCGCATTACACACTAAATGACGAGGTACACCATCAGGCTTTGCTAAGAAACTCCACTTCATCCCTGTTGGGAATCCTGCTCCACCACGACCTCTTAATCCTGATTTTTTTACTTCTTCAACGATAGCATCCGGAGACATGCCTAATGCTTTTTTCAATCCATCGTATCCACCATGCTTACGATAAACATCGAGTGATTGAATGCCCGGTACATTTATATTTTCGGTTAGTAATTTACGTCCCATTTTGATTTTTATAAATTGGTTGCCGGTTATTTAATTTCTTTTTTTGACCAATGAGAAACTGGCTCCACTACTGTTGCTCTGCACTCATGAATGATATTATCCACTTTTTCTAATGTCAAATTCTCGTGATACGTCTCGCCTATCTGCATCATTGGTGCAGTACCACATGAAGCAAGACACTCTACAGTTTTTAAAGTAAACATTCCATCAGCAGTTGTTTGACCTGCTTTGATTGATAGTTTTTTCTCTATATATTTTACGATATCATCAGAACCTAATAACCAACAAGGACCTGTGTGACAAACTTCAATTACACATTTTCCAACCGGCTTTAAGTTAAACATTGAATAGAAAGAAGCTACTTCATACACTTCAATTGGTGTAATATTTAAAAGCGAAGCAACATAGTCCATTGCGTCTGAACTTAACCATCCGCCAAACTCAGCTTGCGCTACATGCAACAAAGGAATCAATGCTGACTTTTGCTTTCCTTCCGGATATCTTTTTATCATTCGTTGCGATAAAGCAAGAGCCTCGTTGCTGAACTTTAATTTATTTTCGTTATTCATATTTAAATCTTGTGATTTAATATTAAGCGTCTAATTCGCCTGCGATTACATTCATTGAACTCATTGTTAAAATAGCATCACTTAAGAATGCACCTTTAACCATTTCAGGATATGCCTGATAGTAGATAAAGCAAGGACGACGGAAATGTAAACGATAAGGCGTTCTTCCTCCATCACTCACTAAATAGAATCCCAATTCACCATTACCACCTTCTACTGCGTGATACACTTCTCCTTTCGGCATTTCAGTTTCACCCATCACAATCTTAAAGTGATAAATCAATCCTTCCATCGTATTGTAAACATCTTCTTTCTCTGGCAAGAAGAAATTAGGAACATCAGCATGGAAAGTTGTCTTATCTTCCATCTTCTCTAATTTTTCTACTGCCTGACGAATAATGCTTAAGCTCTGCCACATCTCCTGCTCACGAACCATAAAACGATCGTAAGTATCACCATTTGTTCCTAGTGGAATATCAAAAGTAAAATCTTCGTATCCTGAATACGGATTCATCACGCGCACATCATAATCTACACCCGCAGCACGTAAATTCGGACCCGTAAATCCGTATTGCAATGCACGCTCGGCAGTGATAGGTCCGCAGTTAATTGTTCTATCCATAAAGATGCGATTACGCACCAATAAGTTTTCAAACTCTTTTAATCCTTCTGGAAACTCTTTTAATAATTTATGAATCTTCTCCCATGCAAGTGGAGTAAAATCTCTTTCAAGTCCACCAATACGACCAATGTTCGTTGTCAAACGCGCACCACACAACTCTTCATAAATTTCATAGATAAATTCTCTCCATTGAAAAACATATAAGAATCCCGTCATTGCACCACTATCTACTCCAATAACGGAGTTACAAATAATGTGATCCGCAATACGCGCTAATTCCATTATGATCACACGTAAATATTGAACGCGCTTTGGGATTTCTATTCCTGCCAACTTCTCAACCGTCATATGCCATCCCATATTATTAATTGGTGATGAGCAATAATTTAATCGATCGGTAATAGGAGTAATCTGATTATACGGTCTGCGCTCTGCTAACTTTTCGAAAGCTCTATGAATATAACCGATAGTTGGCTCTGCCTCTACAATTAACTCACCATCCATCTTCATGACATTTTGAAAAATACCATGCGTTGCTGGATGCGTTGGACCTAAATTCAGGATTGTATATTCTTTCTCTTTGAGAATTTCTTTGTTTGAGTTCATCTTAGTAAATATTAACGGCCAAACATTTTATCATCTTTATCTCCTCTGAAAGGATCTTCCAACGGGAACTCCTTGCGCATTGGCCATCCAACCAATGAATCCATATTCAGAATTCTTCTCATATCAGGGTGACCATGAAAACGGAATCCGTAGAAATCATGCGTCTCACGCTCTTGCCAGTTTGCAGCAGGCCAGATGTCTGACATCGTATCAAATACAGGCTCGCTGTCATTGGTAAATGATTTTATTCTGATTCGAAAATTAGCAGGCATATTATGCAACTGATACATCATTCCGAACTGAGCCGCCTGATCAGGAAAATGTAATCCGCATAGCGTAGTAAGAAAATGAAAATTCAACGATTCGTCGTCATGTAAAAATTTCATAATCGACTTCAAACTGCTTTTTTCAACTGTAATCGTTAAAAAATCGTGTAGCATTTCAATACTCTGAATTGCACCTTCAAATTTCGATTGCAGTTTTTCTGTGATGTATTCCTGTGTTAATGAGGACATGATAATTATTTAATTACTCGATACCGTAAGAAGCTAATAATTCCTGATACTCTGGAGAATTTCTTCTACGCAACGATTCATTTTGAACTAATTCTTGAATTTTTAATACGCCGTCGATAATTTGCTCAGGACGAGGAGGACAACCAGGCACATAAACATCTACTGGAATGATACGATCAATACCTTGCAGTACACTGTAAGTATCGAATATTCCACCAGTAGAAGCACAAGCACCAACAGCAATTACCCATTTAGGTTCTGCCATTTGCTCATACACCTGACGAAGTACCGGTCCCATTTTCTTTGAGATTGTTCCCATCACCATCAGCAAGTCAGCCTGACGAGGAGAAAAACTCAAACGCTCAGCACCAAAACGACCGAAATCGTAAGTGGAAGCCATCGTTGCCATGAACTCAATTCCGCAACAAGAGGTAGCAAAAGGAAGCGGCCAGATTGAATTCTTTCTTGCCATTCCAACTGCTTTATCGAGGGAAGTTGCCAGGAATCCTGGTCCTTCAAACCCTTCTAACTTTTGATTATTTTCAGACATGATGAATGTATTATTACTCCCACTTAAGGGCGCCTTTTTTAATAATGTAAATCAATCCAAGGATCAACAATCCTAAGAAAACAAGCATTTCACCGAATGCAGCTAGTCCTACTTTGCTCCACTCTGCAAAATTTACCGCCCATGGATACATAAAAATTACCTCCACATCAAACAACACAAATAAGATAGCAATCAAAAAATACTTGATCGAAAATGGAAGTCGGGAATTACCTTGCGACTCAATTCCGCACTCAAAAGTTTCAAGTTTTATACTCGATTTACGCTTAGGACCAAGTAGATGCGTTGCAAACATGGTAATTAAAACGAAACCGATAGCAACAACAAACATCATTGCAATTGGAAGGTAGTCGATAGGAGCGCTTAGTAAAATCATAATTGTTTGATATCAGTAACAATAATTTTCTGTTAAAGTTTCGGGTGCGAATTTACCTTTTTTTTTCGAGTGTAAATAACAAATCAATCTTGATTTTTAACAGGATTGTAATAATTTGTTGTTAACTCCTGCTTGCATCCAATAATTGCTTAATTTTCAACTGATTTTTGAAAGTAGTTTTTGACATTTCCCGATTAGACAGCGAAACCGCCTAAACATTCTTCCCAGAAATTTGTTATCGTTTTATTGGTATGAAAAAAAGTGTCCTCATTATTGGGTCAGGTTTAGGCTCACTTGCAACTGCTTTACGTCTCACAAAGAATGGCTACGACGTTAAAATAATAGAAAAATTCAGCACACCGGGAGGTCGTTTAAACATCATTGAAAAAGATGGTTTCAGCTTCGATATGGGACCTTCATTTTTTAGTATGTCTTACGAATTCAAAGAGTTATTCGACTATATCGGAATCGCAAACCCGCTGCAATTAAACGAATTAAACCCTCTCTATTCCGTGTATTTTGAAGGAAAAGAAAAGCCTTTCATGATGCACAAGGATTTAAAAAAGCTTGAAAAGGAATTCGAGAATATTGAACCCCACTTAGAGCAAAAGGTTCGTAAATACTTAGATGCCGCTGGAAAATTATTTCACGACACAGAGAATATTGTTGTCAAGCAAAACTTCAATTCAAAGCTTGACTACCTTGCTCAATTGACAAGAGTTCCTTTCAAACACGGACCTAAAATGTTCCGTTCGATGTGGTCGGAACTAGAAAAGAATTTCGATTCCGAAGAGGTGAAAGTAATATTCTCCTTAGTTTCTTTCTTCCTTGGCTCTACCCCATTTCAAACGCCTGCAGTTTACACGCTTCTTAACTATACTGAATTAGTTCATGACGGTTATTGGAACGTACAAGGTGGTATGTATAAAATCGTGACTGAAATCAGAAAGATTTTAGAAGCAAAAGGAGTTGAATTTAAATTCAATACTGAAATTGTAGAAATTGAAGAGAAGGATGGAAAAGCAATAGCTGCGATTTCTAAAAATGGCGAGCGCTTTACTGCAGATATCATTGTTTGTAATGCTGATGCAGCTTCATTCCGAGGACAAGTACTGAAAAGAAAAGAATATTCTGAACCTAAGTTGGATCAAATGGACTGGACCCTGTCTCCATTCACCATCTACCTAGGCGTTAAAGGAAAATTAGAGAATTTGCATCATCATAATTATTTCCTTGGAAATAACTTTAAAGAATATGCAGATAAAATTTTCAAAACATCGGTAAGTCCTAATAAGCCTTATTACTACGTAAATGTTAGCTCGCGTTCAAACCCTGGATGTGCGCCTGAAGGACATGAAAATTTATTTATCCTTTGTCCAGTTCCTGATTTACGCTACAAACCAGATTGGAGCGATTCAGAAGAATTAGCCAAAACAATTATTAAAGATTTATCAGAAAGAGTTGGTTATGATATCTCTTCAAACATTGTAACGCAAACGATTTTATCGCCTGTTGAATGGCAAAACAATTTTAATTTATACAGAGGAAGTGGATTAGGGTTAGCTCATGGGCTAAATCAGATTGGCGGTTTCAGACCTGCTAACAAAGACGAAAAATTATCAAACCTCTATTATGTTGGAGCCAGTACAATACCTGGAACAGGGTTGCCAATCGTGGTAATCGGCTCTCGCTTAGTAACAGAACGCATTTTACAAGATCATGGAACTATACACTAAAACCTGTACTGAAATAAGCAGAAAGATTACGCATAATTACAGTACATCTTTTACTTTGGGCATTCGCACACTTCATAAAAAACTTCACGACCCAATTTATTCAATTTATGGATTTGTGAGAGTGGCTGATGAAATTGTAGATACTTTTCACGGTCACAACAAAACCGATTTGCTTACAAAATTCAAAGCGGATACTTACGAAGCACTTGAAAATAAAATCAGCACAAATCCTGTGTTACATGCCTTTCAAAATGTTGTTCATCAGTACAACATCGATTATGATTTAATCGAAGCCTTTTTGAAAAGTATGGAAATGGATCTTTATCATTCAACTTACGATGATGGTAAATACAACGAATACATTTATGGCTCAGCAGAAGTTGTTGGTTTGATGTGTTTGAGAGTATTTTGTAATGGTGATAATGCTGAATATGATCGATTAAAAGCTCCAGCGAAACATTTAGGCGCAGCATTTCAAAAGGTGAATTTTTTACGTGACATGAAAAGCGATTATGCCGAGCGTGGAAGAGTTTATTTCCCTGAAGTTGATTTTAACTTTTTCTGTGATAAAACTAAATTAAAATTGGAGCAGGAAATTGAAGAGGATTTCAAGCTAGCGTTTGAAGGAATTAAGCAACTACCAATTGAAGCTCGCTTTGGAGTTTATGTGGCCTATATCTATTACCAGGCTTTACTTCGGAAGATCAAACAAGTCCCAGCATCAACTATCAAAGATGTCAGAATTAGGGTTCCAAACAAGGAGAAATTTGCTTTATTGCTATCCTCTTGGTTCCGCTTCCGTTTAAATGTGATTTAATCAGCACATTTTCCTCTTAAAAAGGCAACTTTTTTATCTTTCTTACGAATAAGGGCAGGTTAAAATCTATTAAACCTGAATCAGCCTTTATTCGAAATGCTATCGACATCAAATAATAAATTCAAAAAAGCACTATCTATTATCAGATGGATGGTAACTTGTATTTTGATGTTAAATATGCAATCGGCCTTTGCTACCCACTCTGCCGGAGCTGATATTAAATACAAATACCTTTCGGGAAATCAGTACGAAGTCACAGTTACATTTTATCGCGATTGCGGTGGTGTTGCCGAACCCAATAGCGTTACTGTAAATTGCAAATCGCAGAATGGAAATTTTAATTTCAATGTCTCTGCAAATAAAGTTTCTGGTGCTAACGGACAAGAAATTACATTCCCTTGCTCAACTACTTCAACAACTTGTAATGGAGGAGTTGCAACTGGAATAAAAAAATGGACTTACTCCACTGTTGTTACATTACCATCGCAACAAAGCGATTGGACATTCAGCTATAGCATCTGTTGCAGAAATTGTTCAATTACTACGATTAATAGTCCTTGTTCATCCAATTCCGTTTTATACGTTGAAGCAAAGTTGAATAACTTACTTTCTATCAATAATTCATCTCCTGATTTTACAAATAGTCCTGTTGCCTTTGTTTGCTTAGGACAAAATTTCAACTACAATCATGGAGTTGTAGAACCAGATGGCGATTCATTGTTTTACGAATTAATCACACCGAAAACAGGATCTAATTCAACAGTCACTTTTATTCCACCTTCGAGCGTAATAAATCCAATTTCATCTTCTACTCCATTTGCTTTAAACAGCATGAATGGCGACATCAACTTTACTCCAAATCAAATGCAAATTGGGGTAATGGCAATTCGTGTGAAAGAATATCGCAACGGACAATTTATTGGTAGTGTAATTCGTGATATGCAGGTATATACACAAACATGTAACAATAATCTACCTACACTTTCAGGAATTAATGGAGGAAATAACTTTACTACATCAATCTGTGCTAATCAACAAATATGTTTTACAGTCAACTCAATTGATCTTGACAATATACAATCAATAACATTAAGTTGCAACAACGGAATTCCAAATGCAAGCTATGTGATTACTGCAGGTAATCGACCAAGCTTAAACTTTTGCTGGACACCATCTGCATCTGACATTAGCAATATTCCACATACATTTACGATAACTGTAAAGGATGATGCATGTCCGACAAACGGCGTTCAAACATTTTCATATTCTATCTTAGTTAATGGACCACAGTTTATAGTTACATCATCAAACAATTCATGTAACAATTCGACAAGTTCACAATTATCTGTTCAGGCATCTGGAAACTATTCTTATCTCTGGAATAATGGTGCAACAACATCAAACATAACAAACATAACGGCAGGCACATACTCTGTTACTGCTACTGATCAAAATGGTTGTACGAATAATCAAACTTTTCAACTAACCAACAATGGAATTGCATTAACCTCTACTATTATTCATCCAACTTGCCAAGGACTTAACAACGGCGCGATACAACTAAACATTTCTGGAGGAACTGCGCCTTATACTTATACATGGAATAATGGAGCAACAACAAAAGACATCCAACAATTAATTGCGGGAAATTATTCTGTTTTAGTAACGGATGCAAATGGATGTACAAGTACAATATCAAACCAATTGAACAACTCAAGTTCATTGGCAATCACTTCAACAATAGGAAACATTACTTGCGCTGGAAGCAATAACGGCTGGATAAACACTAATGCAACAGGTGGAATTGCTCCATATACTATTACATGGAGTAATGGATTAACACAAAGCAACGTCAATAATTTAGCAGCTGGAAACTACTCTGTAAACTATACAGATGCGTTTGGGTGTAGCACGCAAGCTACATTTACAATTAATAGCACAGTTGATAGCATAACGGTTGACTTTACCACTTCTGATGTTAAATGCTTTGGTGATAGCAGTGGCTCAATCAACACAATAATAACTGGCGGAACTACTCCTTACTCCTATTTATGGAGTAACAATTCAACTACAGGATTAATTAACAATCTCGTACAGGGTGTTTATACAGTAACCATTACAGATGCTAACGGGTGTGCAGGTACGAAAAGTGTTAGCATTTCTCAACCACTTTCACCTTTACAAATTACAGCGAGCCAATATCATGTAGCCTGCAAAGGAGATTCAACTGGAGCAATCGAGTTATTTGTTAATGGTTCATTAGGTAATTACACTTATTTATGGAGCAATGATTCAACAACAAAACGAATCAATAATCTTAAAGCAGGCATTTATAGTGTTACTGTTTCCGATATGAATGGATGTTCAATCAACAAGTCGTATCAGATTAATGAGCCGGATAGTATTTTAATTTTAAGCATTACCAATGGCAGCTCTCCATGCTCAGCAAGTAATTCAATAATTTATACGAATATATTAGGTGGCTTAGCCCCTTATACTTATTTATGGAATACTGGAGCAACATCAGCATCTATAACTAACAATGTTAATGGCAACTATTCCGTCACAGTAACTGATGTCAATGGATGTTCTAGAAATGAATCAATAGTAGTTAACAACAATCAAATTCCATTATCAATTACACCTAGTTCACAAAACATTAATTGTGCAACTGGCCAAACAGGATTTATAAGCATAAATGTTAATGGAGGAAATTCTCCATACCAATATTTATGGAGTAATGGAAACAATAATAATTCAATTAATAATCTTACTGCAGGGACTTATACCGTTACGGTAACGGATGCTAACGGTTGCTCAAAGGAATTTTCAAAAACTATTACAGATATCACTAACGTTCATGCACAAGTGCAGGCAAGCAATGAAATTTGTGTTGGTGAATATGCAAACCTTCAATGCGACTCTTTACCAGCAGCCACCTATCAATGGTATTATAACAATGAACCATTAAACGGCGCAACTACATCGACATTTACCACTCCTGTTGGCGGTACTTACTATGTAATCGTTTCAACTGCATGTGGCGCATATCAATCAAATAATATTGAAATTATTGTACATGCCTTAAATCATGTCCAAGTGAATAACGATTTAATCATTTGTCAAGGTGAGAGCGCACAACTGCATGCTAGTGGTGGGGTTAATTACCAATGGACTCCTGCTATCAACATTGACAATGCAAACTTTTCAGATCCTACCGTTACACCTGATTTCTCTACTGACTATACTGTAACCATTACAGATCAATATGGATGTTCAGCAACAGCAACAGTAAAAGTTTCTGTTATGTGTGATTCAATCGATGCGCCCAACGGATTTTCTCCAAATAATGATGGCATCAATGATTACTTCCATATTAAAGGCATAGAAGATTTTGATGGTAATGTAGTATTCATCTATAACAGATGGGGAAGCTTAGTATTCAAACAAAAAAATTATGATAATAAATGGGATGGCAAGTGCAATGTGAATGGTGCATTGATGGGACAAGACTTACCAGAAGGAACTTATTATTTCCTAATCGATTTAAATAACGAAGGGAAGCCACTTAGTGGATATGTGGTTTTAAAAAGATAAACAGTAAATGAAACAAATTAAACATATCATTTTATTTGTGTTCCTGATAGGTTCATCTGAAGCATTTGCTCAGTTTGAACCTCAGTTTACGCAATATATGTTTAATGAAACATTTATTAATCCAGCATATGCAGGTAGTCGTGATCACGCAGCATTCACTGCAGCTTATCGCAACCAATGGGTGGGAATGGATGGTGCTCCAAAAACACAAACATTCAGCGGACATATGCCTTTCAGAAATCAGAAATCAGCATTTGGCCTTGCTATCATGAACGATGAAATTTCGGTGATACATGATTTTTATGTTTTTGGAACTTACGCTTATCGTATTCATTTACCCAAAGGAAATTTAGCAATGGGTTTACAAGGCGGACTTGTTAACCACCAAGAACAATTAGGTGATGTAAAAACACAAGATATCGGCGATGTTACTTTCTTAGGCACACCGCGAATTACTGTTCCGAATACTGGATTTGGAATTTATTATAACCAACCGAACGCTTATATCGGATTGTCTATTCCAAGAATGATTACCAATAAAGTTGACCCTTCAACCAGCAAATCGTTGAATACTGTTAACATCGACAATTGGCATTATTTCATGATGGGAGGATATGTTCATCCAATCAATGATGGCATAAAAATCAAAGCAACATTCATGCTTAAGGGCGTTAAAGGTGCTCCTGTCTCATCTGATATTGGCGCACATATTTTATTTAATGAATCAATATGGATTGGGGCTAACTACAGAGCAAAAGACTCGTGGGCGGCGTTGTTGTCGATGCAAATAAACAAGCAATTACGAATGGGGTATTCATTCGATTATACGATTAGTCAATTAAAAAGAGTTAATTCAGGAACACATGAAATTACTATTGGCTACGATTTTTCATTCGATAAAAACAATGTAGTAACTCCTAGGTATTTTTAAAAATGCGTTACCTGTTATTTACTTTATCCATTTTATTTTGTCAGCTAGCGTTAGCCCAGCAAAAAGATATTGAACAAGCTAACAAGTTGTATTTACAAGGTGATTATATCAATGCAATTAAAAAATATGAAAGTTGTAATACAAATGATTTTACAATTGATGATAAAAAGAAAATAATTAATTGCTACCGATTAACTAATCAACTTTTTAAATCAGAATCCTTTCTGAATGAAGTTAGTTCTGCAACTAAGGAAGAAATTTACTGTAACTACTATTTGAACTTATTAATTCAAAAGAAAGACTATACAAAAATCAAATTGCTTTCAGAACAAGGAATTCTAAAAATTGATTATACTATTCTAAAAAATAAAATTGATGCTTTATACAATGATACTGCACTTTATAAAATTGATGCACTAACAATCAATACAGAATTTGCTGACATGGGCCTTGTGCAATTTAAAAACGGATTTGTATTTTGTTCTAGCAGACCGACTAATAAAGTTGTTGAGCGAAAGCACTCCTGGACGAACCAATCTTTTTTAAATTTATTTTATTGCGAAAACATTAATAAAAATTGGTCTGCACCTATACTATTTTCACCTGAAATAAAATGCAAATTCAATCTTGGCCCGTTGTGTTTTAGTAACAAATCAAAAGATCTTTGGCTTACAGAAAACTACGCTGACAATGATCAACTATCTTCTGAAAAAAAGTTTAAATTAAAAATTGTCCATTATAAATTTATTGATTCAAAATGGACAAAACAAAAAGATATTCCATTTAACAACATCGACTATAACGTTGCGCATCCTGCAGTTAGTGAAGATGGCAACACTATTTATTTTTCTAGCAATATGCCTGGAGGATTTGGTGGAATGGATATTTATATTTCGCATAAAACAAAAAAAGGATGGAGTACACCTGTCAATTTAGGTGCTCAAATTAATACACTCGGAAATGAAGTGTTCCCTACTCTATTGCAAGATGGTACTATTTATTTCTCTTCAGATGGCTTGATTGGTATCGGAGGATTAGATTTATACTTCACAAAAAGTATTAATGAAAATTATTTAACACCTATAAATGTTGGTGCACCTTTAAATTCAACTGCCGACGATTTTCATCTGATTTATGATAACAAGAATAAATGTGGCCATTTTTCATCCAACAGAATTAACCATGGATTGAATGATGATATTTTCAAGTTTGTAAAATCTGATATTGAAACCAATGATGAAATCAAAACAACTTCATCAGATATAAAGCAAGAAAAGAAAGAAGACACTAGCGAAAAACGTATAATAACAATCATAGACAAAGCTGAAAATTCACCATTGACAGGAGTAAAAATTACCGATAGTCAAGGCAATATTATGAGTATATCCGACAGCAATGGTATGGCTGAAATAGATAGTGGAATAAATAAAATTAAAATTGTAAAAGACGGATTTAATTCGAAAGAAGTTGTGTTCAATGAATTTAAAAACGATTATCAATTCAATTTAAAAAAGAATGATGGTGCTGCATACTCTTCCTGGTATAAAATCATTTACTATGATCTAGACAAAAGTGATATCAGAAAAGATATGGCTAAAGAAGTTAACGACATTGTTGACTTTCTAAAAGCGCATCCTGAATTAAAAATTACGATTACTTCTTTTACCGATAGCAGAGCAAGTGTAAACTATAACGAGAAGTTATCACAACGACGAACAAATTCTATAGAACAATTTTTACTGCTTCATGGTATACCTAAAAAGCAAATTGCGAAATCAGCTTGGTTGGGTGAAGGCATTCTTGTCAACAACTGCGGTAATGATATCCCATGTACCGAAGAAATGCATCAGTTAAATCGCAGAACTGAAGTTTTCGTGAGTGGCATTTCAAAGTAATTATTTAAGTTTTAATTTTTAGTAGATTAGCAGTCAGAAATATGATGAGAGCTGTCTTACTATTTATTCATTTGTTTTTTTTCACTCATGTCTTTTGCCAAAGCCGCAATCATCTAGCTAATGGTGAGTTCGGAATCAAAAACAGCATCAATAGTTTTTTCAAAGAAGAAAAATTGATTTGGACGAGTCCGATAAAAATCAAAAAAAAAGATTGGAATTATATCTTACCAGCAGCCGCAGGATTAGGTATAATCTATACAATTGACCAACCGATTCGTCGTGAATTCAATTATTTAAACAACCATCAATCTACTGTTAATTCCATCAACAAGAACATTACTTACCTTGGTGATGGTGCTGTTAACGTGGGAATATCATCACTATTTGTTTTGAATGGATTAATTTTCAAAAACCATAAAAGTATTGAGACAGGTTATCTCTCTAGCAAAGCAATTGTGCATGCAGGAATAGTCGTATTCGTGTTAAAAACAATAGCAGGAAGAGAACGTCCTTTTTACACCGACCATCAAGGTCGCTTTCACCTGTTTAATCGACTTGAAGAAGGCTCTGCCTTTCATTCATTCCCTTCGGGACATACCATTACTGCATTTTCAATGGCTACTGTAATCGCTAAAGAATATAGAGATAAAAAATGGGTGGGTATTACTTCATACGGACTCGCATCACTAGTTGGCATGTCGAGAATTGGACTAGATAAACACTGGGCTTCTGATATATTTGTTGGAAGTATTTTGGGATATGCAATAGGAAACTTTACCTTTAAGCAACATCAAAATACTTGGCATGTATTTCCATCGGCAACTACATCAAAAGCAAGTATCAACCTTATAAAACAATTTTAAATGAAGAAGAACTTAATTCGCATTTGTACTATCAGCGCAATGTTTCTCGCTGCTTGCAATACATCTAGTGATCAAAAAGAAAGTTGCACTAAAGAGGGCGACTTAAACCCAAATGGATCAAGTGAACTATCGCTAATTATGCGCAAAATGGCAACTCATTTAGCAGAGAACCGTGATGCATTGAAAGCAGGAAAAGGAATCGTTGCAGCACCTAAAGAAATTGACGATTTACTTACTGCGAAGAAAACAGATGAAGAAATTGATAAGGCAATTTATGATGGATACGCAAAACTCTATCAGCAACGCATTATCGAATTAAATGAAACAGCAGATAAGTCAGATAGCATTAAAATAAAAGCGCATAACAATCTGGTGAGTACATGCAGAGATTGTCACAGTAATTTCTGTCCTGGCCCAATGGTAGTAATTAATCAATTAGACATTAAATAAAAAATCCCCTGAGAAACTCTCAGGGGATTTTTTTATGCTATTAGAATTTTAATAATCCCAAAGTCCAATTTCGAAATTAACCATTTCCTGCTTAATCTTTTCAGCTTCTAATAATCGATCCATAGGAGTTGTTCTATAAGTGTCGATTGGTCGGTCATAGATATTTTCTTCCTTAGTAATAAAGCTGTTAAACATACGCTTCGTAAAGATATCGTCGAATGTTAAACGCTGAGAAGAGTTGTATCTATTACCAACTTCAGAATGAACTAAAGCTGAACGGCCTTCTGGAAAATACACCCAGAACAATGGCTTTGTTAATTTCTCATCTAATCCTTCTTTCTTCACTTCAATTACAGGACAGATTCCGATAATTCTAACATCCATTACTGAACGTTGCTTATCAAAGAACCATTCTTCTTTCATATTGTAACGAGTTACACGATCAGAGTTAAATGGCTCAACTGAGTCAATCATTACGATATAATCAGGATTATCTGGATCAGGTCTTGATTCGATGTGTACTGAATCCCCACTGATTACCTTAGAGAATTCAGTAGCTGTTAAAGGCATAGTAAACTGATCATCAATTGCGGAATAAGCAGTTACAGAACCTTCTTTAACAGCATCAATTAATGTAAGAATTAGATTCTTACGATCTCTTGAAGAACTAGCTCCACTACCATCAGCAAGTGGAAATCTTAATGGGGCATTAATCTTTTCATGCAAATCAATTGCACGCCAGATTCTCTTTGACCACATTACATCTGCTTCTCTTAATGGAGGATAAGGAACTACCTTCCTGTCCATCGCACTTTCTCTACGATAGATATGCTCTCTGTCTTCAATTCCTCCTGAAAGGATACTATTCTGAGCTGATGCTAACTGAATAGTTGCAGAAAACAATACTGCTAATAAGATGAACTTTTTCATTGTCATTAATTTTTATCGTTTTTACAATGTTGGATGGTTCAGGTTGGTTGAATTATTAATTTACTGTAAGGATAATTGACTCCAATGATTTTGTTTGACCAGCTACCGATCCTACGATGTTATCGATAAGAACTTTATCGCCAGGCTTACAAGCTTGCATTGCAGCTTTCATATTCGACGTAAATGCACTACTGTTAGCTGGCTCATCAACAAGATTTGCTCTTGAACCACCTTTGTAAACAACAGTCATTTTGAATGACGTTACTTTAGCAGGAATGTTGAATAAGAAATCACCCATATCAGCAGAAACACCACCCATAGAATTTAAGGTAGTTTTAGAAATCTTACCACTCTTAGCACCATAAATACGTGCGATTGGAGCAGGAACACTCTTAATTCTGAAACGGAATGAACCCATTGACATTGATTTCTCACCCATTTTAGCAGTTACATTAATCGTAGCTTCACGACCAGCACTTACACGAGCGATATATCTTCCTTTTCCACCAGCAGCAGATAAACTTACTCCGCTTGCACTGTAAGAAACGTTCTCAGCAGGAACACCAGGTACAGAAATCGTAACAGGGTTATCAATACCAATATAGAATACATTTAATGAATCAGCAGAAACCGAAGCACTTGGAGCCGAAACCATGTAAGAAGATTCGAATGGATACTCTTTTAATTGTCCATCACTACCTCTCAAACGAATCTTACCAGACCACTTTTGCTCACCTGGAGAGCGAGGAGAAGTTGTGTACTTACCCATTCCATCCTCAACTTTCAAAGTTGATCCACCAACAACAATTTCTGGAGTTGAAGTTCTATCATAAGCCGCAAGGAATACATCAGCTGTATACTCTTGTCCTATGATTACATAACTAGTAGGTGCTACAACTTTAGCAACTACGTCAGAGAATTTTAAGTCGGTTGCGTTAATAGATGCTAATAAATGGTTTACTACATCTGATTCAGCATTCTTAACGTCTAATTGGAATTTAGTTAACTGACAAACAGAAGCAACAACTGGGTTGTGATAGAAATTAGCCATCTCCCATGTACGCTTACCTTCTTCAATTACGAATTTGTCACCCTTGTTTTTAGGATCTGGGTCAGACGTTCTAAACATATCGTCTAGTTTCATCTTCCAGTTTGCCTGATCTTTAGGGTCTAATGCAGCAACTACATTCTTCTTGAACTCTTCAATTTTGTTCTTCAAATCAGTTGCTTTCTTACCACGACCATCTTGCTTGTCACCACACATAACACGTGTTGGTTCGTCGTAGTTATCTTTTGCCTTAACATCAATCAATTCGACCTTTTGACCAGCTGGAACTTTATCAGTTGCAATGATCAATTCTTCTTTTAATTTATCGATATATGAATTGATGTCTTTAGAAAGTTTACGAACTTTCTGTGCTCTGTCATAAAACGGACGAGTTTTGTCTGCCTCCGTTTCCATTTTCTTATCGAACGTACTATAAGACAAGTTGTTTTTCGATGTCATATTTTGCACCGAAAACTCCAAACTTGAGTTAATAGTAACGAATGCGTTGATGATTTCCTTTGATGTATTCAATGCTAACAGGGCTGTTAACACGAGGTACATCATACCAATCATCTTCTGCCTAGGGGATAAATTATTACCTGCCATTTTCTTAGTTCAAATTAAAGGTTAGAAATATTTGATAAGTATAATGACCTGGATTATTTATTACCCATAGCAGTTAACATGTTGCCATAAATTGTATTTAAAGATGATAAGTTCTTAGCTAACTTACCTACTTCTTCTTTATACTTTTTAGTGTCTTCAACTGTGCTGTTTAAGTTTGATAATAATGCCTCATTTGAAGCGCTTAAGCTTGATAAAGTAGCAGAAGCTGACTTATATGAATTTGCTAAAGCAGTAACTTCTTTAGAAGCGTTTGCTACATTTTTAGCATATTCATCCGTTGCGATAGCTGCATTTGTAACAGATGCCATCTTAGATGTATTCTCACTTAAAGAGCGTAAACCAGTACCTAAACTTTCAATTAATTCAGGACCTATTTTAGCCTCCGATAACATTTTATCTAACTGTTGAGAAACGGGATCCCCTGATTTCACTTTTTTATGACGGTCTGCTCCTGGCTCATGCATTCCTGCTAATTCAGGATAAACTAATGACCAATCCACTTCTTCATGTGGTGGCTCAAATGCTGAAAAGAAAAAGATAACAGCCTCAGTCAATAGACCAATTGTTAACATTAAACCGGCACCTTCCCAGTGCTGAATTTTAAATAAAGCTCCCAAAATTACTACGGCTGCACCCAAACCGTATAATTTTCCCATGAATGACTTGAACCCTTTACTTTGGGTAATTTGCGCTAATCCCATTTTTTTTAGTTTTTAAGGTTTTGTTTAAGATTGATATTGGTTAATTGTTTTGCGAAGTGGTTAATTTTCGCATATTGAATGGTTCTAATTAAAAATCTGCTTTATCTCTTCCTAAGAAATCCAT
>CAINEC010000182.1 GCA_903847585.1 uncultured Bacteroidota bacterium | reverse complement strand
TGGCTTTACTTTCCCAATAGCATGTTTGAATTCGAGCTCGTGAACGCGTCCCCACTCCCAACTATTAAATTTAGAACCTAATTCCATAATAAGTTCTTTCACTGTTTCACTGAAAGCTTTATCTAAAATCTTATTTCTACTTTCAACTACATCTTTTGTATTTACGTTATTCCACCAAACCGAATTTTCATTACTGACAAAGGATAAGTAAGAATTTTTTGAAACATGTGTCATGAAATAAGCATCGAGCTTTTCTCTCCCCAACTCATCTCCCATTGCCTCATAAAATACATGATAGAGAAATTTATAATAAATCGTTGGCTCTACATCATGTAAGCCGTGGCTTCCATCCCAGCGGATTAATTTGCGAGCAACATCCTGATTAATTTTATTTTGATTTTTTACACTTTCTGAAATACCATCAACCAAGACTCTTGCTATTTGCGGCGTTACAGGTGACACATCATCAAAAGCCATTAATTGAAAATCATCCAGCAAAAAACTATTCTTCTCCGATAATAATTTATTGATTCGTATGTAACGATCGTAAGGAGTATAATATCCAGGATATAAACTACCATCAGACATTGTATCAATTTGTTGATTGGCAGTTATAATTATTCCACTCGATGGATTTTCAATTTTCGGATGTTCTTCAAACGAATAGTAGCTTGTTATACTAGTATCACTCCATCCCTCTTGCAACAATACCGGATCGACACCTGATTTTCGTTTAATTAATTTACCAGCATGCCAAAGCGCGATGTTGTTGTCCGTATCAGCGTAAGAAACATTCAATCCTGGAGAAATAATTTGTGCAACGGCATTCTTAACTTCACTCATTGAAGTTGAATGATTCATTTGATATGTCAACTGCAACAAATTGCTTGGAAACTTTAGGTGCGTCCATGATGCAGCAACTAAATATCCAGAGGCATCTTTAAATTCAGGCATTGCATCATTCATGATTGGTCCGTGACGGCTATCCTTCACCGTTACTTTAACATCATTTTCTCCTTTTACCTTGATGATTTCTTTTCTAACCTTAAACGACTCAACTCCATTTCCAGCTATATAAGCTGATGAATCATTGGCAAATATTTTCTCCTCGTAAAAATCTAAATCATCATTCTCAAGCATCGTTAATCCCCAGGTCAACTTACGATTGTGTCCCGTTGCAGCGAAGGGCCATCCAGCTAAGTAATCACCATAGAAACTACAACCAGGATACTCAATATGCGCTTCATACCATACACCTGGCTGACCATAAGCAATATGCGTATCATTTTCAAACAAAGGCTTTCCTGATTTTGTCTTAGCACCACTTACTACCCAGGAATTACTTCCTGTGAATGGAGCAACTGGAATTTTATTAAAAATTTCATCAATCGTATTAAATGCATGAGTAGGATTTAACTGCGGTGATGTTTGACCATTGGATATATCCTTTGACGTATTAAAATTCGTTATTAAGTCGCCATAATACTCTTTACCTAACTTAGAATTTATATAAGTCATGAGTGGATCCGTCTTAAATGCCATTGCAAAATTAAACGACATAAACTCCATACTTAAATACAAATCAACCTGAGAAAATTCACTCTTAGGAATACCCAGCATCGTAAACTCAATTGGTGTTTGTCCATTGCGAATAAATGCATTCAATCCCTTTAAATAAGCATTTGCTGATTTTTGATAAGCACTTTTATTCTCATTCAAATACATTTTTTGTGATAGCGCAGCATGTTGCTTTAATCCTAGCGTACGAAAAAACAAATCAACCTTCACTAAATCTTTCCCAAAAATTTCAGCCAACGTACCAGACGCTACACGACGAACCATTTCCATCTGAAATAATCGATCTTGCGCATGGACATATCCCAATGCATAGTATGCATCTTCTTCTGAAGAAGCGTAGATATGTGGCACTCCATAGTAATCATATATTACCTCTACTGGCGCAGTCAATCCTTTTAAAGTAACTGCACCATCATATTGTGGTTTTTGCGACGCAAAAAATATGTATACGGAAATTACGAGTAAAAAAATGATCCCTAAAATCCAAAAAAGTACTTTCCTGAAAAGCTTCATGTAAATTTTTATTTCAATTATTTAATAATACGCTCTACTATTTTACCTTGATTCGTTTGAATAACACAATTGTAAATTCCAGATGCTATTCCTTCTAGGTTTAATATGATTTTCAATTCCTCATCTGACTTTTGTCCAGTTGTAGAAGAAACAACTCTTCCCTGAATATCTAGCAACTGGATATCATATGAACCTTTATAGTCACCCAACCAATTAATATTAGCAAAATCATTTGCAGGATTAGGACTAATACTTACCTGCTGACTTACCATTACATTTTCTGATACTCCTTGTGGAGCGGAGATAATAAAATTCTTGTTGCAGATATCAAAGAAAATATTGTTGGTTGGCTTCACCATAATTCTTGCAGTTGTTGTTGTCAGGTTAGGCATCGTTACCGAACATGTACCATTATTAGGAACTCCTGATGCTAACGTTATCGGATAGGTGAAACCACCATCCGTACTCAATGTAATATCAACAAAAGCTGCTCCTATAGGCGCTGCATTTGTATTTGACACATCCCAAGTTACAGTCTGCTGACTTAACGCAGGCCATGTCACTAACACATTCGGATTCGTTACAAGAAATGGAGTTGTAGTATTCACTACATTTATTGCAACAAGAGTTGGATCATAAGTAACACCGCCACCACCAACTTTATTATCACGAACAGTTAAACGAAAATTCATTGAACGAGCATAAGTTGGCAATTTCTCACCTAACGGATTAGCATTATTAGAAATAATGTAATTAATGCGAGGAAAAATTCTTGTTGGATTTAATGATGCAGGTAATGAACGGAACAATGGAGCATTTCCACTTGGAGTAGATGGTGCGCCGGCAGGACCTAAATCATATTGCTCCCATGAATAAGTCAACGTATCACCATCAGGATCAGTAGCAGCACCCGTTAACATAAAAGGCGTTGAAATAGGAATATAAATAGGGTTAATGAATATGTTCGTAATTACTGGTGCGTTATTACCTGTTGCGGTTTGTACAGGACAATTATTTCCTGTACTTAAAGTTGTGTAATTTACAATTTCATCAAAACTTGCTGTATGAAAAAATGCATCACTATTACTAGCAATATCTTGCGGAGAACATATTCCTGCGTAAGCCATAATTGTAGATCCACTTCCTGGCTCGTATGCTGTACTTGAATTTCCATTGCCAGAGCATGAGCCTGTATTACCATTAAAGGTGTGATTCCCTCCATACTGATGTCCAATTTCATGCGCTACATAATCGATGTCATAAGGATCGCCAACAGGTGAAGGAGAACCTGTAACTCCGCGAGCTTTACTTCCACCACAAACAACGCCTAAGCCTGCAATACCACCTCCACCTGTACTAAACACATGACCAATATCGTAGTTAGCAGAACCAATATAATTGGTAACTGTAGTTTGATTCTGCCCTAACATCGTACCTCCGTTATTGTTAGTGTAAGGATCAGTATTCGCGTTTAGGAAAATCAAAGTATCTGTATTGGCAATCAAATTCAAACGTACATCTACTTCTCTTTCATATACGCCGGTTACACGATTAACACTCGTAACCATTGCTGATAACGTTGCTGGTTTTGTTCCGCCAAAAAATGCTGCGTACTCACCTGTACATGCTAATGCTAAACGATACGTTCTTAAAGTACCTGCGATACTACGCGCTGTTTGCGGTTGACTACCACGCAATTCCACATCATGAGTAATCTCATTTGCTCTTTGAATATTCTCGTCTGATTGTGGATTAAACGAACAAAAACCTCCATCATATTTATTAATTGCATTTACCTTGAAATAACACAAGTAAGCATTTGTAGTGCTACGATTATATGGATCAATAAAAAAAGTTCTATCACCATCTAATATCATTGCATGAAATCCAAGATACGTAACATCTAATCGTCCGCATGCCGCAGGATTTGTTACACCTTGAATCAAGTACGTATTAATTTCAGGATAACGCACTGCTAAACCACTTTCCATGATTGGTGAAGCATACACTGCAAACTCTTGCTGATTCCCATCAGGAGTTGGTAAAAATAATTTTAATCCCGCAGTACCACTTCTCTCCATTGGAGCTGTAGCTAAATGATTTTTTATACCGGAAAAATCTAATGTTAAATATTCAGCTCGATTGGTTTTAATATCAGCAATTCCGAATTGCGAATTAAAACTTTCTTTGAATGCATTTGTCCAAAATGGAACATTGGATGCAACCGAAGTTAAAACGGTAAATAAATAAATAATGGAAGTAAGGATTAACTTTTTCATAGAATTGTTTTGGATTGAACAAATCTAATAATAATTGCTTAAAATTTTTGGCATAAAACAATGGATGAACCGATGTT
>CAINEC010000181.1 GCA_903847585.1 uncultured Bacteroidota bacterium | reverse complement strand
GATCTGACTTGGTAAATTTAATTCTTTTTTCTCCACAGTTTTTGCTGGTGTTTGAATCTTATTCAAACCGCGCGATTATCTTATTTGAAACGCTAATATGTGTAAGTTAGCGGTTTAGGGGCTTTGGTGTCAAGACAAATTGTTCGATTTCATCGTAAAATATTATCAATGAAAGTAAAATCGGCAAAACAAGCAGATGGATCTGTGGTTGTTAGAATGGGAGATACTATGCTATTAGCAACTATTGTATCCTCTCAAGATGCGAAAGAAGGAGTAGATTTTTTACCATTAACAGTTGATTACCGAGAAAAATATTCGGCGGCTGGTAGATTTCCTGGTGGATTTTTTAGAAGAGAAGCTCGACCTTCTGAAACGGAGATTTTAGTAATGCGTTTGGTCGACAGAGCACTACGACCTTTATTTCCAGATGATTATCATGCTGAGGTTCAATTGATGATTCAATTAATGTCGTATGACGGCATTCATAATCCTGACGCTTTGTGCGGTTTTGCTGCTTCTGCTGCAATTGCTGTATCAGATATTCCGTTTAATGGCCCAATGTCAGAAGTTCGTGTTGGTCGTGTTGATGGTGAATATATCTTAAATCCAACTATGGCTGAAATGGCTATCTCTGATATCGATATCGTTATTGCAGGTACAATGAAAGACATCAACATGTTGGAGGGAGAAATGCAAGAAATTTCCGAAGAAGAATTAATCGAAGTTTTTAAAATCGCACACCTTGCTATTAAGGAACAATGTCAATTTCAATTGGATTTAGCTGCAGAAATTCCAGGTTCGCAACCTAAGCGCACATATTCGCATGAATCTCACGACGAAGCGGTTAAAGCGAGAGTTTTTGAATTAGCCATGGAAAAATGTAAAGATGTAGCTCGAATGGGCTTAGCAAATAAAGCAAAACGAACAGAATTGTTTGATGAAATTAAAGCGGAAGTTAAAGCAAGTTATTCTGATGAAGAATTAGCGGAAGTCGGGAAATTTATTTCCCCCTACTTTTCTGAAGTTAAAAAGAAAGCTGTTCGCTGGGTAATGTTAAATGATCGCAAGCGTTTGGATGGTCGTCAATTTGATGAAATTCGTCCTATATGGGCTGAAGTTGATTATTTACCAATGGTTCACGGTTCAGCAGTATTTACAAGAGGTGAAACGCAATCATTGACAACCCTAACTTTAGGTGGTAAAATGGATGAGCAATTAATTGACGGCGCGACGTTTAAAGGAACTGAGCGTTTTATGTTGCATTATAATTTCCCTCCATTTTCTACAGGTGAAGCGAAGCCTTTACGTGGAACTTCTAGAAGAGAAATTGGACATGGTAATCTTGCGCTAAGAGCATTAAAACCGGTTCTTCCAGATGATAATCCTTATACTATTCGAATTGTTTCTGATATTTTAGAATCCAATGGTTCTTCTTCTTTGGCAACTGTTTGTGCAGGAACTTTAGCATTAATGGTTGGCGGAATTCTAATCAAAGCACCAGTTTCAGGAATCGCAATGGGTTTAGTTGCTGACGAAGGTAAATTTGCTTTTCTTTCCGACATCTTAGGTGATGAAGATCATTTAGGTGATATGGATTTTAAAGTTACAGGAACTTCGAAAGGAATTACTGCTTGCCAAATGGATATT
>CAINEC010000180.1 GCA_903847585.1 uncultured Bacteroidota bacterium | reverse complement strand
TTCGTTACTCCGTAGCCGATAGTAGTTTCGATACGTGGTTAGATGGATATGTTCCTGGTGCGCCACATCGTAAGACAAATATCTATGATGAAGGAAGTATCATTGCGATGATGCTGGATTTATACCTTCGTCGCGCGAGTAAAAATCAATATTCATTAGATACGTTATTTAAAAAGTTGTATGATGATTTCTCAGGACATCATCGTGGATATCAAACGGAAGATATTTTAAATCTTGCAATCGAAATGAGTGATGCAGGCGTGAAAATTATTTTTGATGATTACATTCATGGAACAAAAAATACAGAAGAATTCCTGAATGAATTACTGCATGAAGTAGGTTGTTATGTAAGTAGGATTCCTGCAAAAAATGCTCAGGAACGTTGCTTTGGATTCAAAACAATTCAAGAACAAGGTGTCACAAAAGTGGCCTCTATTTATCCCGGAAGTTTGGCTGAATTAGCTGGACTTGCAAAGGAAGATGAAATAGCTGCGGTGAATGGTTGGAAAGTAGAAAACAATCTAAATGATTTGTTGCAACTATCCAATGATGTTGAGTTAACCGTTTTTTCTCAAAAGAAAATGAAGTCAATTAATTTGGTTTCTTCTGATCAGCGATATTTTGATACAGTTAAAATGAATAGTATTGCAGATGCAAGTGAGGCGCAGAGAGTGGCGTTTAAAAACTGGACAAATTTATAATGAAGAAACTACAAAAAAAGAAAGAGCATCCGAAAGAGAAACCGGGTTTACATCCTCGCAATAAGCATCGTGAACGTTATAATTTTAAAGAACTCGTTGCAAGTTGTCCTGAATTAGCGCCATACGTAATCATCAACCCTTATGACGATGTGTCTATCGATTTTTTTAATCCAGATGCGGTAATGATGCTGAATAAAGCATTGTTAAAACACTTTTATAAAATTGATAAATGGAATTTGCCAGAAGGCTATTTATGTCCTCCAATCCCGAGTCGTGCCGATTACCTTCATTACATGGCTGATTTATTAGCCGAGCGAAACAATGGAAAGATACCTACTGGAAATAGCATAAGCGTATTTGATGTTGGAGTAGGAGCGAATTGTATTTATCCTTTGATTGGTAACAGAGAATACGGATGGTCGTTTGTTGGATCGGATAATGAACCGGAGTCGATTAAATCAGCAAAGGATATTCTCGATAGCAATAGTGATGTAAAAGGAAATGTCGAATTACGTTTTCAACCTAACTCATCAAATATTTTTAAAGGGATTGTAAAAGAAAATGAGCAATTCGATTTCACCATATGCAATCCTCCTTTCTATTCTTCGTTTGAAGAAGCTCGCTCAGGGAATATTCGTAAGGTAAGTAATTTGCGTGGGACACCCGTCAAAGAAATTGCTCGAAATTTTGGAGGAAGGAATAGGGAATTGTGGTGCGATGGAGGAGAAGAAAAATTCGTTAAGCGAATTATAGAACAGAGCAAGTTAATGGCGGATTCTTGCTTTTGGTTTTCTACATTAATTTCAAAACAAGCACATCTCGAAAATATTTATAAAGCCTTGTATAACGCACAAGCTGTTGAAGTGAAAACAATAGCTATGACGCAAGGAAATAAATCAAGCCGAATTGTAGCATGGACCTTTCTTACTCCTGTGCAACAAACCAAATGGGCCATCACTCGATGGAATCCAAAAGTTCAAATAAGCACAGAGGGCACAAGAAAATAAATCGAAAACTATTTTAGCAAAACAACCACCGAGATTTCTACATTCACATCTTTCGGTAATCTCGACACCTGAACGGTTTCGCGTGCAGGAAAATCACTGCTAAAATAACTTCCGTATACTTCATTTACGGCTGCAAACTGATTCATATCTTTTAAGAAAATGCCGGTCTTTACAATATCGGAATAATCGGCACCTGCTTCTGTTAAAACAGCTCCAATATTCTTCATGACTTGATGTGTTTCATTCTCGATAGAAGATAAATCTAATTCGCCAGTAGCTGGAACAATGGCGATTTGTCCTGAAACAAAAAGCATATTGCCTGCCTTCACAGCTTGCGAATAAGGTCCGATAGGAGCAGGAGCGTTGGTGGTATGGATGATGGTTTTCATAGTAGTTTTTTGCAAAGTTATATTCTTTGATGAATTCTTAGAAAGTACTTTAATACATTTGCAACAATGTCTCGAATAGCCATCATCGATAATTACGATTCCTTTACCTATAATCTCGTTCATTACCTCGAAGAGATTACCGATGGTGTTGTGGATGTTTTTCTGAATGATCAAGTGGGTATTGATGATTTGAATTCTTATGATGCATTGGTCATTTCTCCCGGACCAGGCATTCCTTCGGAAGCAGGATTGACATTAGAAATCATCAAACACTTTGCAGGCAAGAAACCGATTTTAGGTATTTGCCTCGGACATCAAGCTATTGCAGAAGCATTCGGCGGACAATTACGTCAGCTCGATCAAGTATTACATGGAGT
>CAINEC010000179.1 GCA_903847585.1 uncultured Bacteroidota bacterium | reverse complement strand
GGGTTTTCATTGGATGTGTTATGCTTTATTGAATGTTGGATTAACATTTTTTCTGATCAATAAAAATGAACTCGTTCAGTTCCCCATTTCATTTAAGCCATTATTGTTTTATACTTCGTGGATATTGCTATCCGTTGTCTCTTGTTTTTTTGCTTACAACAAAATTGAGAGTATAGTTGTGTTATCGAGGATACTAATCGTATTAGCGAGTATTTACAATTTGATTTGTCTTTTAAATAAACGTCGTGAGTTAATTGATGTTCTCTTAAAAATATTGCTGGCAGCTTTAGTAGTTGAATCTGTCTACACCGTTTGGATGTTGTATTACAATTCGGGCAGATACAATGCTATTGATGATATTGTTTACTTCATAAAATTCTTTGCTGGAAACAAAAACATTCTCGCTGCTTCAATTGCTGTAAAGATTCCAATAGCCTTTTATTTCTTACACCAATCGAAAACCAGAAACGAAATACTTAGCTATTGTGGTATTTTACTTTTTGCTATTTCCGCGACAATTATTTTAAATGCAAGAGCAACATATATCTCTGTATTTCTTCAGTCGGCACTTTTTATCGGATATGAAATATTAAACTATTTCAAGGAGGAGAAAAACAAATCGCATTTAATTAAAGCAGGAACATTTTTAGCAGTATTTGTATTTGCGGTGTTAGTATTTCAATTTGTATTTTCTCAATTAGAAAAGTCGAAGAAAACGGTTTCCTACGGAGATATCAATAAAAGAATCGCGTCAATAGAGTTTACTAAGTCAGGCAGTAGTAGTCGTTTTGTTTATTGGAACGAATCGATTGATTTCATTAAGAAGAATGCAATTATTGGTGGTGGACTAGGAAACTGGAAGATACATGCGATTAATTATGAGCAGAATTATAGAACCAGTTTTGTTTGCTCGAAACATGTCCATAACGATTTCTTAGAAGTAGCTGCAGATAGTGGAATAGTTAGTGCGATTATCTTCCTGCTTTTTTTCGTGATGTTAGGGTTTATTTTACTTAGAAAATGTTTAGCCCTTTCAACTGAACATAGCGCACTTGCATTGATGTTATTTTTAATGTTAATCGCATTCGTAATTGATAGCTGTTTAAATTTCCCTTCTGAAAGACCTATCATGCAAAGCTTGTTGGTTGTTATTGTTTCTTTTGCTGCTTTACATTTTTCAGAACGATCATTCAATCCAATTTCAATTAATCATGTTTTATCGTTTGGCTTATTGTTATGCGTTTGCTTTAGCATGTATGTAAGTATTAATGCTTATTATTCGATGTGCTTACAATCGAAAGTAAGAGCTAACACAGCGAAAAAATCAGAAGTAGAAAGTTTCCCTGCCATTCCGAATATATCAGAGTATGTGATGCCGATTAACGGAATGCAGGCTAATTATTTTTATTCCAAACGAGATTACAAAAAAGCTAATTACTATTTATCAAAGAAAGGAAATACGAATCCGTATTACTACTATACTGAATATGTAAAAAGTCGAATTTTATTTGCGCAAAACGATACAGTTAATGCGATTAAATTAGCATCGTTTGCTTTCGCTAATCGTCCTGCCGACTTAAACATGTTTAACAACCTGGCTTATTTTTATCAGGTGAAGAGAGATACAGCAGGCATCAATAAATCCTATGCAATCATGACTGCCTGCGTTGATAATCCGAAGGCTGCTGATAGTTATGCTTCTTATTATCTGAAAGCGAGTAACGACACTGATTTTGTAAAGCAATTTTTAGTTGCTAAAATTCAGGAGTTTCCGAATGATACAATTTTGAAAAAGACGCTGAAGAAATTACAATAACTTATTTTGAAATCATCAACTTACCTCTTGATGATGTAGCGTTATTGCTAATTTCATACACATACATTCCGCTTTTATACTTCGAAGAAACGGACCAAGTGAATTCGTGAAGTCCTTTTGTAGCAATACCTGTATTCAACGATTCCATCAATTTTCCATTCAAATC
>CAINEC010000178.1 GCA_903847585.1 uncultured Bacteroidota bacterium | reverse complement strand
AGTAATGGTTACTGAAGCACCAGAGCAAACACTTGTAGATGATGCAGCAAGCGTAATGCTTGCAGGCAATGGAGGCAATACTGATATGCCTACTTCGTTAGTTAAAACTGAGTCGCCTGTAGCAACACATTTAACTGCCATAACATAGTAGGTGGTAAAAGCCAATGAACCTGTATTATATACAGTATCATTTGCAGATGCCACCGCAGTGTATGGCCCACCAACGGTAGATGCCTCATACCATTGGTATTGAATTCCCGCATCAGTTGAGGCCCCAAGAACAGTTAACGCAACTGTTGAATTAGGACAAACAGATGTCAACGAAGCAGAAGCTACTCCTGCCGCCGAAGGAACACCGGTACAGCTTTGTGAATAAGCAGTACCCGCAAACAAGCATATTAGCATCGTGCTAAATGCGAACAGCCATCTAAAGAGCGATACGCTCAAAGACGGCCGTTTTTGTTGTGTGTAGTTTTTTGTCATGTTTAAATAATTTAAGTTAATTAATTTTTTTAAGATTGGTATTTTTCCTGTGCAGCATAACTGAACAAAGGAGTATATAGAGAAGCTAAGAGCGAAACTAAATTCACTTCAGCTGTGTGATATAGATGGCTAGTATTGACATTAAATGATTCGCTCGAACTATCTGATCTATTATCATCAGATGTAGTTAAGTCATAAAAAGAATATTGAATTTTTACTAATGAATTTGTAAGTGGTAAACGACATTGACTTTTTATAGTCTTGAAAAAAGAATCACAAATTGTTGAATTACTTTCCTCTTCATCATTGCATTGGTCACAGAAAACAGCACTCACAAAATCAATGTTCAAATCAGTTAAACCCGACTTCGCAGCACCTAATTTCACTTCGACATTAAAAAACCCTAATGAAAAAGCTACAAATGCAAATAGCAAAGCACTGACTCCTTTTGAAGAAAATCCAAGGTTTGTTATTTGATAAATTTTACTCATTTATTATTTATATATATACTATTGTTCAACCAATTTATTCAGAAAAAAATGTAAAACCACAATTGTAATATAGCTTTACTCAACTCAACAAATAATCTTAATGCTAACGAAATAAATCGCAATTCTTTCTATATATTCACCTTTAAAACACACTTTTACTTTTTACTTATTGCGTATTTTAAAACTATCTTTTCAACATCACTTTAAACACCACCTCAACTTTCAAAATTCAATTTAGGACTTAGTTTAACACGATGCAAGTTTTTTTTATTTTTTTCACCCAAGAAAAGAAGTTGTTAACCAAATGGTTGTTGATAATCAACATTTTAAGAAATTAACAATAAATAGCATAATTGTTTATTACTCAAAAAGCGATGTAAGGTTTTTCAAAAAAATAGTGATTTCACTCATATTATTATAGTAAGACATAAACTTTATGCTATAAAATACACTCAGATACTACACGTTACCAATTCTAGGCTAAAAACAATATACTAATTACAACTAAAAGCATCCTTTAGCGATGAAAGCACCTATTACATTAAAGAAAATATTTCAAAAAATCACATGCGGTAGTTAATCCTTTACACACCTTAGAGAAAAACCATATGTCTCCTTATAACTATTCCTAAACAAATCATCATTTGAAGAGTTCAAACTTCGGAAATACGCACCCGTTAAGGAGTCTTGTGTTGCACTCCACCAAAAACCAACTGCATAAATGTTATAGTAAGCACCTGTTGGCAAACGATAGCCACCCGGCAACCCAGTAAAACTACTTGAATTAGTCGCATTTGTATTTGGAGTAGCCCAATGACTAACTCCAATCTCCTTTAATTTACCTCCAGCAATCGAATCACCACCCAGATAATTAGCAAGCTCTGTCCATTCAGAATCGCTTGGAACATGCCAATTAACAGGACATAATCCAAGAGGATTTGCAACTGCATACCAATTGTAAAGTTTACCATAAACAACTGTTATTGGCGGATCATTATTATAGTCGGCACAAGCTCCAGTTATATTAGACTGCCAATCGACACTACTTAAGTTGGTGGTAATATCAACTCCGTTTCTATAACGAGTAGTTTTTAAATTCTCCTTCATCCATGTTTGATTTCCAATCTTTACTTCATGATAAACATTTCCATCAATGTCAGTAAATGTCACTTCCGAGGTGCCACCACCATTACTGGAAATAGCAGGAGTCTCATCATCAGAACAGGAGAAAAAAAACAATATAGTTATAACAACGATAAATAAATCTAACCTAAATCGACTGTCAAAATACATAGCTAGTGATTGTTTAATTTAAAACTTACATATAATAAAACTAGTGATAAAATTATTATCATTTGAGGTTAGTTGGTTTATTATAATAGAAAATTCAAAAATGTTTTAAATTATTAATTGATCGACATATTATAAACTTAACCCATCAGCTATGAAAAGTTAATATAATTTATAATCAAAACAATCTGCTCGGCAACTCATAATAACAAAGTTTGTAAATAAAACAGGGGGGCACCTAGCCCCATCCCTCGTGAACAAAATTATTTTAATCTATCATAACTACCAAGCAATAAACATTTACAAACGTTTAAGTTAATTTGCTAATGTGTTAATGTGCTAATGTGCTAATGTGCTAATGTGCTAATGTGTTAATGTGTTAATGTGTTAATGTGTTAATGTGCTAATGTGCTAATGTGCTAATGTGCTAATGTGCTAATGTGCTAATGTGCTAATGTGCTTCCCGATGAATCGGGACAGGATTGAAAATTAAAATGTCAACTGTTTACGAAGTGATCTACTCAAAATTTGATGATTTGATGATTTGATAAACTGTAAACTTTTTTAGGACGGGCAATAATTAATTACCCGACTCCATGGGGGGACAGCAGCCCCACCGTATCCCGAGATAACCTCGGGACCGCGGTAAAAATAAACATTGGGTAGTATTTATTCGGTTAGCAAACATTTACAAACGTTTAATTTCACTTGCGCACCTTACCCAATAATTTTTCTTCCTACTTTTGATCTATGTCTTTCACATTAATAATTCTACTTGTAACCGTTGCGACTTCCATCTTTGGATTTATAAACCCCACATTTCAATCGAAAGGAATGCTAAATCCTTATATGGTGCATCATCGCAAAGAGTACTGGCGATTACTTACATCCGGATTTTTACATGCCGGATTTTTTCATCTACTCATCAATATGATGGTTTTGATAGGATTCGGAGCTATGGTAGAAATGTATTACATAGATGTGTTTCCTCAGAATGGTAAAATCTATTTCGCCATTTTATATTTGGGAGGAATCCTCGTTGCGAATGCTCCTTCTCTTAATAAACATAAAAACAATGTTTATTATAATTCTTTAGGAGCTTCTGGTGCAATAGCCGCTGTCCTCTTTGCATCCATCTTATTCGACCCTTGGCAAAAGATTTACATTTTTGGAGTATTACCACTACCTGGGGTTATCCTTGGACCACTTTACCTTTTCTTTGAATACACAATGTCGAAAAGAGGTGGAACTAATATCAATCACGACGCCCATTTCTTTGGAGCAATATTCGGATTACTTTATACAATCATTCTAGATCCAACGATTTTGAAATACTTCATCAACGTATTAATGAATCCTCCTTTCTAATGATTTGTCATAACGGAAACTTTGTTGAATCAAATCTTGAAAGCAACCGCGGATTTTTATTCGGTGATGGTTTTTTTGAATCAATGCGCATTTTCGAAAATCAGATTTTATTGGAAGAATTGCACTTAAAACGCATACAACATTCCGCTGCATTATTACAACTTAATTGTACTGATGATTTTCTTCAGCAATTAACAACCGACATCAAACAACTCTGCTCAACCACCAACCTTAACCACCATGCGCGTGTGCGTATATCTATTTATCGTGGTGGCGCAGGTCTCTATGCATCATCATCCAACGAAATAAATTATTTAATAAGAGCAAACGAACTTGATTCATTTTATCAATTTTCCGACAATGGTCTATCTATTGGAATTTATGATGAGCAAGTTAAATCACCCGGAAAATACAGCTGTTTGAAATCATTAAGTAGTCAGCTATATGTAATGGCTTCCATCTATGCGCAACAAAACCATTTCGACGAAGTTGTAATTTTAAATCACGAACCAAATTGCATTGAAGGAAATACCAGCAACTTATTTATCATTAAAAACAATTGCATCTATACTCCACCAATTTCTGATGGTAGCGTTGATGGAGTTTTCAGAAATTACTTAATCGACATATTACAAAAAGAAAATTACGAATTGAAAATTAAAAGTATATCAATAGATGATTTACAACATGCTGATGAAATCTTCTTTTGCAATGCAGTGCGTGGAATTCGCTGGGTAGATCATTTGAATTCGAAAAAATACAACAACGAAATAACTTCAAAAATATTCCAGCTGTTCGTCACTCAATCCCAGTAGTTACTTTTCCTGAAGTTCTAACCAACGCAGCGTTTTTAAATCAATCGTCTCATCAACCTTTTGATAATCGACAGCGGCCTTTGCCAATGCATCATGCGACTGGCTCGTATCATTCATCAATTCAACGATTCCTTTTTTCTTGACCTCTAAATCTTCTAACTCCTTTTCCAACGTTTCTAATTCACGTTGTTCTTTATAACTCAACTTCGATTTCTTCACAACAGGAGCTTCGACTTTCACTTCCACCTTCTCCTCTTTTGCTTTGTCTAGCTTCGCTTGTTGCTTCGCACTGATTTCAAACAACTCACGATAATCGGTATAGTTACCATGAATATCTTTTACGATACCTGTTCCATCCAATACAAAAACGTGATCCACTAATCGATCCATAAAGTAACGGTCATGCGTTACCATTAACATACAACCTTGATAGCCCTCTAAAAACTCTTCCAGAATATTTAATGTTACAATATCTAAATCGTTGGTAGGCTCATCCAGAATTAAAAAGTTCGGATTCTTCAAAAGAATCGTCAATAGATATAATCGCTTCTTCTCTCCCCCACTTAACTTCGAAACAAAAGCATGCTGCTTTGCTCCCGAAAAATTAAAATGATTCAAAAATTGAGATACGGCAATCCAGTTTCCATTTCCTGTCTCCACATATTCTGCAATATCTTTCACTACTTCAATCACACGCTTATCTTCAGGCAACTGCATGCCTTGCTGAGAATAATATCCATACACAACTGTCTCACCCGATTTCACACGACCTTCATCAGGCTTTGTTAATTCCATGATGATATTTAACAAAGTAGACTTACCT
>CAINEC010000177.1 GCA_903847585.1 uncultured Bacteroidota bacterium | reverse complement strand
CTTTTAATCAATAGCAGTGGTGATTCATTGCATCGTCGTGGTTACCGTGTGGATGTAGATAAAGCTCCATTAAGCGAAGTATTAGCAGCTGGAATAATTATGCTATCTGGTTGGGAGCCCCATAAACCTTTAGTTGATTTTATGTGTGGCTCGGGTACTATTCCTATCGAAGCAGCATTAATGTCGGCTAATATTCCTCCAGGTATTTTTAGAAAGAAATTTGCTTTTGAAAAGTGGTTGAATTTTGATGAGGCATTGTATAAGACTATTCGTGAAAAACAACTAGAGCGTATCAATGAGCAACCTGTACGTATTTATGGAAATGAAATCAATAAATACACTTTGGAAAAAGCGAAAGAAAATGTAGTAAGTGCAGGTGTTGAGGATATGGTGGAATTGTCTTTAGGTGATTTCAAAGATTTCGAAAGGCCTCAAGGAAATGGAGTGATAATTATTAATCCCCCATACGGCGAAAAGCTACAAGTAGAAGATATCGAAGCATTATACAAAGAGATTGGAGATAAATTCAAGAAAAGCTATGCAGGTTATAAAGCATGGATTTTTACAGGTAGTCCAGAAGGAGCAAAGGCGGTTGGATTACGTAATAATCGAAAGATTCAACTTTTCAACGGACCAATTGATTGTAGACTATTAGGCTACGAATTATTTGAAGGAAGTAAAAAAGACCTTTATAAGAATCAAGAGTAAAAACAAAAGCGGCGAACTGAAAAGTTCGCCGCTCTGCTATTAGGCTATATTTAATTACTATTCAATTACTGCACCATCAACTAAGATACGTCCGCAATGCTCGCAAACGATAACTTTCTTACGCTGACGAATATCTAACTGACGCTGAGGCGGGATTTTGTTGAAACATCCACCGCATGCATCACGATCAACTGGTACTACAGCTAATCCGTTTCGCGCATTCTTACGGATACGTTGGTAAGCAGTCAATAAACGAGCTTCAATTACATCAGATGATTTGTTAGATTCAACTAAAAGTTCTTGCTCTTCTTTTTCAGTTTCAGCAACGATTGATTCTAATTCTGATTTCTTATTTTCTAAGTCTAATTTTCTTTCTTCTAAAGCTTTGATAGATGCTTCAACTATTAAATTCTTAGATGCTAATTCAGCAGTATGTTCTTTAATACGCTTTTCGCATAATTGAATTTCTAATTGCTGATATTCGATTTCTTTGTTTAATGAATCGAACTCACGATTATTCTTAACGCTTGATTGCTGTGACTGGAATTTTTTAATCGCAGCCTGCGCATCTTTAATCGCTTGCTTACGATTTTTGATTTGCTCATCTAACTCAGCTGCTTCTTCTGTATAGTTCGTTACACGAGTTTGTAGTCCAGCAATTTCATCTTCTAAATCCAATACTTCCATTGGTAATTCACCACGTGTAATACGGATTCTGTCGATTTGACTATCGATTAATTGTAATTGATAAAGGGCACGAAGCTTATGCTCAATACTGTTGTCGCCTTTGTCGATTGAACGAACAATTGGTTTAGCCTTTTTTGGAACTTCAACAACTGCTTCTGCTGCTTTCTTAGACTTTCTAGTAGCCATGATTAGAGGTAATTAATTGGATTGGTATTAATCTCCGTTAAACGGAGGGCAAATGTAGGAAATTTTTCGCTAAGCCAATCACCTAAAAGCTCAATTGTGAATTGTTCACTTTCATAATGTCCAATATCAGCAATTATGATACTCCCATCAGCATCAAAAAACTGGTGGTATTTAAAGTCGCCAGTAATAAAAATATCAGCCCCGGCACGTTTTGCATCTTCCAGCAAAAAGCTACCCGCACCGCCACAAATGGCTACCTTTTTAATGGTTTTATTGACAGTATTTGTATGTCGGATGATTTCTGTTTTTATATTGATTTTTAATGATTTAAGGAAGGAAAATGCTTCCATTTCTTCGGAGATTTCACCAATCATTCCGGCTCCTGCATCTTGCCAACTATTTACCAAGGAAAAGATCTCATAAGCCACCTCTTCGTATGGGTGTGCCTCTTTTAGCGCTCTAAAAACTTGATGTTGTTTATGACTTTCGAGGATAACTTCAATTTTAGTTTCATGGCCTTTAAAGCGGACGTTTTTTTCGCCATAAACTGGATTACTGCCATCACCTCCCTTAAAAGTACCTTCTCCAACGGTACTAAAGCTACATTCTGAATAATTTCCAATATGTCCAGCGCCAGCATTAAAAAGGGCTTCTTTTACTTTCTCGGCATGCTCATGAGGCACGTAAGTACTTAGTTTAAGTAGTTTGTTCTTCATCGGACTTAAAATCCTGCAATTAACAAGGCTAATCTTCTCGGCAATTTTTGCATTTACTCCGTGGATGACATTATCGAGGTTAGTGTGAATAGCATAAATCGCGATATCGTTTTTAATGGCTTTAATGATTGTTCTTTCGATATAATTTTTACCATTAAGCTTTTTTAAGCCACTAAATACAATAGGGTGGTGAGCAATTACTAGATTATATCCATGTCGGATAGCTTCATCAATAACTTCCTCTGTACTATCGAGACAGATGATAGCTCCTTTTATTTCCATGGATGGATGTCCGCAGATTAAACCCGAATTATCATAGCTCTCCTGAAGGGATGAAGGAGCCTTCTCTTCTAAAAACTGAATAATCTCTTTTAGTTGCATAATCGATTTTATAAGTACGACAAATTTAATCACTCTGTGTACTTAAAAAGTTATATTTTTGAAACTATGCGAATTTTATTGCTCCCTTTCTCATTTTTGTACGGAATAATTGTCCGTTTAAGGAATTTTCTCTTTGACATAGGTGTTTTAAAACAGCATTCGTTTAAATCGTTTGTAATTAATGTAGGTAATCTTTCCGCTGGAGGAACTGGTAAATCTCCGCATGTAATTTATCTTGTCAATCAATTAAAAAGCAACTATCAATTATCAGTTTTAAGTCGTGGTTATGGGCGAATAACCCAAGGTTTTAAATGGGTAAAATCAGATAATAGTCCATTGCAAGTTGGTGATGAACCTCTTCAATATGCTAATCTCTTTCCTGAATTGAATATTGCTGTTTGTGAGAAAAGGGTAGAGGGGATTAAGCAAATTGAAAAAGAAAAAAAGTGTGATATTGTTTTGTTGGATGATGCCTTTCAGCATCGATATGTAAAGCCTGGTTTTAATATTTTAATTACTGATTATTCGGATTTATTCTATAACGATCAGTTATTGCCTGTTGGACGATTGCGAGAGCCAAAGTCAGGAGTGACGCGAGCGGATGTAGTTATCGTTAGTAAATCACCTGAAAAAATCAGTGCAAGTGAAATGCAAGAGGTGCGAACTAATATCCAAAAGTATGGAATTCAAAAAGTGCTTTTTTCGTATATGCGTTATAGTGAGTCGATGGAGTTTTTATCCGGAGAGAAAATGCCAATTGCCTATTTACAAAATTGTAATGTTATAGTGGTAGCCGGAATAGCGAACCCAAAGCCATTCATAGAATTTGCAAATTCAAATGCTAAGTCGGTCACTGAATTTATTTTTAAAGATCACTATCAGTTTTCGTCAGGAGATATTATAAAAATAAAGGCGGAATACAATCAGTTATTAAGTCAGAATTCACCTGTTGTAATACTGACTACTCGCAAGGATTTTATGCGATTTAATACATCCGAATTAAAACATTTAATACAAAATTTACCTCTTGCCTTTATTGATATCGAGGTTTGTATGAACGAAAAAAATGATAGTAATCTAATTGATTTAATCCAAAAGGCTATTCATCAGAAAAACAAATGAGAACACTAATTAAATGCTTGCTATTTCTTACAGCTGGAGTAGCTAATGCACAAACATATCAATCGTTAAACATGAATCTGCAATCGAATTGGTATGATTCGACTGTTATTGCGGAGCCTGCTTATGGAATAAAATACAATGGTATTTGGGGGTACGAAGCTAACGGACGCGAATATGCGTTAGTTGGTTCGACAGCGGGAGTTTATTTTATTGATATAACCAATCCTCAATCGCCAGTTAAATCTGACTTTGTTGCTGGTCGCCGAGGCGCATGTATATGGAGAGAAATAAAAACATATAGTCACTACGCTTACCTTATTAGTGATGATCAATCTCCCAATAGTTTTCAGATTGTCGATTTGCAATATTTGCCCGACTCAGTTCATATAGTTGCAGATTATTCTTCTTTATTTGAAAGGGGACATACATTATACATTGATGGTAATAAATTGTATGTTGGTCTCGTTCGTGGGGGGCAGTTTACACAAAATGCGTCGATGGCTGTTTTTAGTTTGAATAATCCTGAAGTACCAACCTATCTAAGAAGTATTAATGACGATTATCCTACGTTACTACCAGGGAATCAGGTGCATGATATGTTTGTACGTAATGACACAGTTTACGCATCTTGTGGATATGATGGGTTGTATATTTTTAAATACGATTCAATCGGCAATCACTTTCAAATAATCAATTCACTTACTTCTTATCCTTCACAAGGATATAACCATAGTTCAGCATTGGCAGATAATTCTACACTCATTTTTATGGATGAAGTCCCATCTGGATTGCCAATTAAGGTGCTAGATGTAAGCGACCTTCAGAACTTAACTGTTACTTCAACATTTAGTAGTAATCCTATTGTAACACCACACAATCCTTTTATTGTAGGTAACACGTGTTATGTTGCTTATTATCTCGATGGATTGCAAGTTTATGATGTTTCTGATCCGTATAATGCTACAAGAGTAGCATATTTTGATACACATAATCAAGAGCCATTAGGAGGTCCATATCCTTCTCTAGCATATCAGGGAGCGTGGGGAGCATATCCTTTTTTTAGCAGTGGTAATATTGCTGTATCTGATATGCAAAATGGATTATTTGTTCTGAATCAAACCGCAAGTGGGTTAAACAATCTGAATCTAGATAACGCATCTATATTTCCTAATCCCTCGAGCGCTAATCAAATTATAACTATTTCTAATTTGAAAAATGACGACAATCTTTTAGTAGAGCTTTATGATTTACAAGGTTCTGTTTTATTTTCTAAGAGGCACCTAGTTGCAAACGGTGTTGTAGGTATTGAAGTTCCAGAAATAGCAAGAGGATTATACATGCTGAAATTAAATTCTGGTAGTCGTCAAATCAGTAAAAAACTGATCATCAGATAAAACAAAAAGAGACCCGTTTGGGTCTCTTTTTATGCAAGCAGTAATTAAGGGTTTAATTATTAATTTGATTTTAAAACTCGTGTTACATTTTTGAAATCACCTTGTTCTACAGTCACCATGTAAATTCCATTCATTAGGTCCTTACCAAACTGAACTGTATTCTGACTTCCATCAAAGTTGAATGTTTCAACTACTCTTCCGCTTAAATCAGTTACTGTTACAACTGCAGGAGTGTTAGCTAAGTCGCTGCTAAGCGTTAAGTTAAATTCAGAACTTGAAGGATTTGGATAAATAGAAGCTTCAACTGTTGATCCATCTAGTCTTTCTGCATTAGATAATGTTGAATGATTTGGGCGTAGTGTTGCGATTCCAATTTGACAAACATCTCCATAACAGTAAGGAGCACCATTAATAACAGGACGAACACGCACATTGTAGAATTTAGAAACTTGTAAAGCAGGTGTTACATTTGAAAGATTACACCATCTTGTATTAGATAAATAAGTCCACGTTGTTCCTGGATATAATGTTTCTTCAAATTCAAATTCATACTGAGGTGCATATAAGTAAGTTAAAACTAATTCTGCTTGAACGCTATCAGCTAAGCTATAATTAAATACTCCACAGAATGGTGATCTTAGGTCAACCTGACGAATTGAACGAACAACAGTTGATGAAGTAAATTTACAACCACCACCTAATTGAACAGTTAAATAAACAGTTGATGTGTCTAAGATTGGTCCGCCACCACTGCCATCTAATAATACTGTTGCATTAGAAGTATTAGAAACACCACCTGTAGCTGAGCCATCAAACCATGTCCACTCATAATTCGCAAATCCTGTATCTGCAGTCAATTGGAAAGTTGCAGGTTTACATGCTACTAACGGAGTTAAAGCATTAATTGCAGGCTGGTATCCATTATCAAATACATTTATATTTACTGAAGCATTTGCTGAGAAATTACATCCAGCTGTATTAGTAGAAGTTGTTAATACATAAGTTCCAGATTGACTTGCATAAATTGCAGGAGTTGTTTGTCCCGTATTCCATGAATAAGTGTAATACGGTCTTCTGAATTTAGCAACTAAACGTACTGAATCACCAGGGCAAACATTTACGTCGCCTTGCACAAAAATACGTGGTTGAGGTGCCACAATAACTGTATAAGGAACCAAAGCACTTGAAACTTGACGGATTCCATTGTAAAGAGTTGTTCCAGTTACACGAACACGGTACTGTCCATTTTGATTGATAGTGATTGACGAAGTAGTGTCACCTGTAGACCAAAGATATTCAAACGGACCAGTCATCCCAGTTGTAACTGCAGTAAGTGTAGTACCCTCACATACAGTCGGACCAGCAGGGTCAATCGTGACACTCGCATTTTGGGCATTAGCACCTAGTACGAATGATGTGGTTAGAATTAATAATAAGCTTTTAAGATTCATAAAAATAATTGGTGTTTTTTGTTTAACGGTCTTTAATTTATATATAAGCAAATTTACTGGCTTTCAAACTAATTTAGTTACAATTTTAAGTAATAAAATTACATTTTTTTAAAGTTGATTTGTTAACAACTGATGTAATTTTAAACAAACAAACAGAGAACGATTAAGCTCTCTGTTTGTAGATTGTAACAAATGTAGGTGTTAATTTGTTTTTAATATTCTGGTTGCATTTTTAAAATCACCTTGTTGAACGGTAACTAAGTAGATTCCGTTCGTTAGGTTTTTTCCAAATTGTACTGTTTTTTGACTTCCATCAAAGCTGAACGTGTCAATCATTCTTCCACTAAAATCTGTAATTGTAACAATTGCCTGAGTGTTTTCTAAATCGCTATTAAGAACTAAGTTGAATTCAGCGTTTGAAGGGTTAGGGAAAATTTGAGCATCGATTACTTTTCCATCAACGCGCTCTCCATATGATAATGTTGAGTGGTTAGGGCGAAGCGTAGCAATTCCAATTTGGCAAGGAATACCATAGCAATATCCTACACCATCTATTACCGGTCGAACTCTCACGTTGTAGAATTTAGAGACTTGTAATGCAGGTGTAACATCCGTAAAACGACACCATTGGTCATTTGAAATGTATGTCCAAGTTGTTCCTGGGTTGCCTGTCTCTTCAAATTCAAATTCGTACTGAGGTGCAGATAAATAAGGAAGAACAACTCCGCATTTAATGCTATCTGTGCTATTGAAGTTGAAAACGCCACAATCTTGTGTTCTTAATTCAATCTGACGAATCGAACGTATTACAGTTCCAGCAGATGTGAATGAACAAGCCCCATTGTTAGCTTGAACAGTTAAATATACTGTTGCAGTATCTAATGCATATCCTGATGATCCATCTAATAAAATTGATGCATTTTGACCAACAGATGATCCTCCAGTCGGAGTTCCATCGAACCAATTCCAAACATAACTTGAGAAACCTGGGTCTCCACTTAGATCAACATAGCCTGGTTTGCAAACAGTCAATGAAGAAATCGCATTTACAGCAGGCTGGTAGCCATTGTCAAATACATTGATATCTACTGTTGCAGATGCTGAAAAATTACAGCCACCTGCATTAGTTGATGTAGTTAAAACGTAGGTGCCTGATTGATTTGCATACGTGTATGGTAATGTTGAACCATTG
>CAINEC010000176.1 GCA_903847585.1 uncultured Bacteroidota bacterium | reverse complement strand
TTCAGCTAGATAAAAAATGTCAATGAAACATCTACGATTAATCTTTACTTATGCTTGCTTATCATTAGCATTTGTAAACTCCGTTAACGCGCAGGGATATAACATCAAAATTAAAGTCAACGGACTGAAAGATACACTCTGTTACCTTGCTAATTATTATGGCGATAAGCAATACATAAAAGATTCTGCGAGGGTTAATAGCACAGGCAATATCACATTCAAAGGAGCTGAATCGTTGCCTGGCGGAATCTATCTCTTTGTGTTTCCTAACAAGACTTACTTTGAAATAATGGTGGATAAAGTTCAATCATTTTCTATGGAATGTGATCAGAGCGATGCTATCAATACCATGAAGATAAATGGCTCACAAGAAAACTCAGACTTCTACAACTATTTACAATTTATTCAGAAGAAGTCGATTGATATGGAAAGTTTAAAAGCTGAAAAAACAAGGATCCTTGCAGAAGGAAAATCTACTGAATCAATTCTTGCTAAAATGAAAGCTGTCGATACTGAAGTTGTCACTTTTAAAAACAACTATATTGCTAATCACCCAGGATCATTTCTTGCGGCAATATTCAATGCTTCAAAAGAAACTGAAATTCCCGAGGCACCATTATTACCTAATGGAGCTAAAGACTCATTATTCCAATTCAACTACTATAAATCACATTATTTCGACAATTTTGATTTGTCGGATGAACGGATCTTAAGGACGCCTATCTATCACAATAAGGTGGCTAACTATTTTAAAAATTTAGTACTTCAAATTCCAGATTCATTAATTCCAGAATGCGATATGGTAGTTGGCAAAGCAAAGAAAAACAAAGAGACTTTTAAGTATATGGTTTGGTATCTAACCAACACTTATGAAACCTCTCAGATTATGGGATTAGATGCTGTATTTGTTAGCATGGTAACCAAATACTACACAAAAGATCAAGCAACGTGGGTGGATGATGCTACGCTATACAAAATACAAGATCGTGCCTCTATACTAGGCCCAATTTTAATTGGTAAGCAAGCTAAAAATTTAATCCTTGCAGATACATCAGGAAACTATCAGAGCCTATATAATATCAATGCTAAGTTTACGGTGTTATTGTTCTGGGATCCAGATTGCGGACATTGTAAAAAAGCAGTTCCGAAGGTGAAAGCTTTTTATGAAAAAGCAAAAAGTAAAGGACTCGAAGTATTTTCAATTAATACAGCCGTTGAAGAACAAAAATGGAAGGATTACGTCAAAGAAAATAAGTTAAGCTGGATAAACGTGGCTGATTTAAAGACTCAAAACAACTTCCGTCATGAGTTTGATATTTTAACTACTCCACAGATTTTCATCCTTGACAAGAACAAAAAGATTGTTGCTAAGAAAATCGACGAAGAAACAATGGAGAAGATTTTATGCAAGGAACTAGGAATTGAATTTGTTCCTCATCCAAAAGAAAAAGACGACGCAGAAAGTCATCATTAAAAAAGTAAAGGGCATCAGTACGATGCCCTTTTTTATTTAATTGTAAATTCTGTTCTCCTGTTTTGAGCTCTTCCTTCCTCAGTAGAATTATCTGCAACTTGAACGGTGCTACCGAATCCTTTAAATGATAAACGCGTTGTTGCTATTCCTTTTTCAACAAGGTAATTATAAACTGATTTAGCTCGGTTTTCTGACAACACTAAATTTAATTTAGCATCTCCTACAGCATCGGTATGTCCACCAATTACAATGGATACATTGGGTGTTGCTTTTAAAAAGGCTACTAATTTATTAAGCTCTGAATAACTCTGTGTTTTTAAATCAAATTTATTATTATCAAAAAAGATGTTTTTCATGACTACCGACTCCCCTGCCACCGGTTGTTTTAAACGTGCCACAATTTTATAAGCATGTTGCTGATCGGTAACATCGGAACAATTGAAATAATCCGAATAAAACAAATATCCTTCTTTACTAACGTTTAGCATATACTCTTTCCCGGTTGTTAAGCAAGCTAGGAATTCGCCTTTCTTTTTATCTGATACATCCGACATAACGGTGAAGCCTGAACGAACATCAATAATTTCAAACTTTGCTTGTAACGGATTGCCAGATTTATCATCTACCACAACTCCTTTAACATAGCTGACTACCGAAGGACGCACAGCAGGATATAATTCAAAACTGTACATGTCTAAATCGCCAAAGCCATCTTTACGCGTACTGCTCATAAAAGCCAGTTGTCCATCAGGACTAACGATTAAACTATTTTCATCACCGTAGGTATTAATCGGATAACCTAAGTTAATGGCTTTACCCCATGATCCATCAGCTCTTCTCTTACTCATGAAAATATCTAAACCTCCTAGCCCCGGATGTCCATCACTACTGAAATACAAGGTTTGATTATCTGGATGAATAAAAACACTTTCTTCTGAACCAAGTGTATTAATTGAATCACTTAAACGAATAGGCTCTGACCAACGATTTTCATCTGTATAGGTACTCATAAAGATGTCCTGTACTTTCTTTCTGTTTTCATCGGTATAACCACGAATAAAATACAAGGTTCTGCCATCAGAGCTGAATGATGGCTGCGTTTCCCATGCGGTGGTGTTAATTGGAGCACCTAAATTCATCGGTTGCGACCATGCATTTTCTCCCATCATTTGCGATAAGTAAATATCACAATTACCGATACCATCTGGACGATTACAAGCAGCATAAAACACGACTTTACCATCTGCACTAATAGAAGGAGCACCTTCATTCATCATCGTGTTTAATGGTCCGCCAGGATTGATAGCCTTTTGCCAAACAGTATCCTTCTTGGTGCTGATGTAAAAATCTTCCTGATAGCGTCCCATCATTCGATCATCTTTAAATCGTCTTGTAAAAATGATTTTTTTCTGATCAACTGTTAATGATGGATAATACTCTCCACCATCAGTATTTACACCTGCTCCTAAATTAACAGGATTATAGGGAACAGGATGTTGAATTGCATCCATCGAAAAATCACAAGATGCAAGCATTCGTTGAATCGTATTTCTCTTTACAGTAGGGATATTGTTGGCTTTCGACTGATACATTAACAAATGATCTTTAGAAGCCTGATATTGTCCATCACGAAGTTCATAGCTGCCTAAAAGGTATAATGCATTGGGGTAGAAATCAGGATTGATAGAGACAAACTTTCTGTATAACTCAATCGCCTTACTCAAATCATTTTGATCAGCATAGATATCTCCTAACGCCATATAGGGCTCTAAAAAATTAGAATCCTTGTCAAGTGCTTTTTCAAAATATGGAATTGCTTTTATTCTATCTCCAGCATCGAGTTCTTTTAAGCCTCTTTCAAAAGCGTTAATTGCGGACTGGTTTGACGATGAATATTTGGGAGTTTGTGAAAAAGAACAATGTGTTATCATTAAAAAAAGTAATAATAACCATTTTGATTTTAGTTGATCCATGATAGAAGCTTAAGGAACATTAATAATTTTATGCGTCTGCAAAGAAATTCTCCAGGCTGGATTATTCTTTACATAATCAACGATTAATTCAACTGCTTTAGTATGCTTGCTGTATTCTGGTTGAAGCAAGCAAGTACAATTATCATTAACCATTGCTTTATATTTTTCCGCCCATTCAAAATCGCTTGGATGATAAATGACCACTTTCAGTTCATGGGCATGCTGCAAATTTTCAGGTAATGGAGCTTTAAACTTTTTAGGCGATAAACAGATCCAATCCCACGAGCCCGTAATAGCATGCGCACCAGACGTCTCAATGGCTAATTCATATCCATGCTCTTTCAATACACTCGTAAGCGCTGTTAAATCGTGCATGGCAGGTTCTCCACCTGTTATGACTACAAGTTTTGTATTACTTTCTTTTACCTTTTGAAGTAAATCCGATACCGTTAGTAATGGATGTTTATTAGCATCCCATGATTCTTTCACATCGCACCAAACACATTCTACATCGCAACCTCCTAAACGAATAAAATAGGCCGCACGACCTGTATTCATACCCTCACCCTGAATGGTATAAAAATCTTCCATCACAGGATACTTCTTATTCAATAAATCTTTCAAAACGGTAATTAATTAAATCTAACTTTTTTCTGTCGTGCCATTAAAGTGTTTTGCACAAGTCCGATAATTGTCATCGGACCAACACCTCCTGGTACAGGAGTAATATAACTGCACTTTGGAGCTACCTCATCAAAATCTACATCACCAGCCAATCGAAAGCCAGACTTAGTAACGTCAGAGGCTATACGCGACATTCCAACATCAATTACTACCGCTCCTTCCTTAATCATATGAGCTTTTACAAATAAGGGTTGGCCTATTGCTGCAATCACAATATCTCCTTGTTTAATTATATCTGCGATGTTTGGTGTTTTACTATGGCAAATGGTAACCGTGCAGTTTCCTGGATATTGATTACGTGATAATAAAACCGACATTGGAGTACCAACAATATTACTTCTTCCAATTACAACGCAATGCTTACCTACTGTATCAATTTGATAGGTCTCTAATAATTGCATTATCCCTTTAGGTGTTGCTGGAAGGTAACAAGGCATTTGTTGCGACATACGACCTACATTGATTGGATGAAAACCATCCACATCTTTCTCTGGTAAAATTGCTTCGGTTACGCGATGTACATCAATATGCTTGGGCAAAGGTAATTGAACAATAAATCCATCGACTTCAGGATTGTTATTCAAGTCTTGAACTGATTTTAATAAATCCTCCTCTGAAATAGAAGCATCCAAATGAATCAAAGAAGACTCAAATCCAATGTCTTTGCAAGTTTTAATTTTATTACTTACATATGTTTCTGAAGCTGGATCATTTCCAACTAATATAGCCGCTAAATGAGGAGCACGTTCTCCTCGTTGTTTCATGTCGTTAACAATTGCGGAAATCTCTATTTTAGTTGATTCAGCAGTTGCTTTACCATCGATTAATTTCATATTCATAAGGTACTAAAAAAGCAAAGCGCACATTTAATGTACGCTTTACTTTCGATTTTTATTAGCGACGCGTAGGCATATTACGCATCATATTTTGTGCTTGACCTGTCGTAAACATTTTCATCATTTTACGCATGTCTTCAAATTGTTTTATTAGTCGGTTAACATCTTGAATGGAGGTTCCACTTCCAGATGCTATTCTTTTTCGTCTTGTTCCATTTAATACTTCAGGACGTTCACGTTCTTCTGGTGTCATAGAATGAATAATGGCTTCTATCGACTTAAATGAATTCTCATCTACATCAATATCTTTTACCATTTTACCCATTCCTGGAATCATCCCCATTAAGTCTTTAATATTCCCCATCTTCTTAATCTGCTGCAACTGACCAAGAAAATCATTAAAGTTAAATTGATTCTTAGCAATTTTCTTTTGTAATTCAGCAGCTTGCTTTGCATCAAATTGTTCCTGCGCACGCTCAACGAGTGAAACGATATCACCCATACCAAGAATACGATCGGCCATACGCTCAGGATAAAATACATCCAAAGCTTCCATCTTCTCTCCCGTACCTACAAACTTGATGGGCTTATTTACTACGGATTTAATTGATAATGCAGCCCCACCTCGCGTATCACCATCTAACTTCGTTAATACAACACCATCAAAATTCAATCGATCGTTAAATGCCTTCGCAGTATTTACTGCATCTTGACCTGTCATGGCATCAACAACGAACAAAATTTCATCAGGATTAATACCTGCTTTAACTCGTGAAATTTCATCCATCATTTCCTCGTCTACTGCTAAACGACCGGCAGTATCGACAATGACTGTGTTTAATCCTTTGCTCTTTGCATAGGCAACGGCATTTTGTGCAATTTGAACAGGATTCTTATTTTCTACTTCGCTATAAACCTCTACTCCTATTTGCTCTCCTAAAACTTTAATCTGATCAATCGCAGCAGGACGATAAACATCACAAGCCACTAATAACACCGAACGATTTCTTTTCGTCTTTAAATAATTCGCGAGTTTACCTGATAAGGTTGTTTTACCCGAACCTTGTAAACCCGACATTAAGATAACCGAAGGACTACTTTTTAGGTTAATGTCTGTAGCCTGACCACCCATTAACGCCGTTAATTCTTCCTGTGTAATTTTCACCATTAATTGTCCTGGTGAAACAGAAATTAATACATCACGACCTAAAGCCTTTTCCTTAACAGTGTCTGTAAATTGCTTGGCAACTTTGTAGTTAACATCGGCATCTAAAAGCGCCTTACGGACTTCCTTTAGTGTTTCTGCAACATTGATTTCTGTAATTTGTCCTTGCCCTTTCAGGAGTTTAAACGCCCTATCGAGCTTATCACTTAAATTCTCAAACATGAGGCAAAAGTAATAAAATGCAAGGAGCTTAAAAAGGGATTTTTGAGCTAAAAATTGGAATTATCGTTGGTCAAATCGGTCGTTACGTTTAGTCAGTTTTAAATCCTGTAAAACGCTTGACTTGACGTTTATTTGGAAGTAATAATTCTGCTGGAATCCAAAAGGAACCCAATTCAAACGCATCTCCCAGCAATGTAAATCACGATAAATTCCTAAAGATGTATAGGATAAGTCCTTTTGAATAAAATCATAACCTGAATTGAAATTCACTTTCCAGGCTTTTGTGACTTGAATATCGCCGCTAAAATTTAAAGTCTGCGTGGTTTGATCTGCAATAGTGAAATTATTCTGATAATATAAACTGTATCCCACATAGAGATTAAATGGCACGGTGTAATCGATATAATCGGAAGTGTTTTTATTGATTGTCTGTAATTCTTCTTTTGTTCCTTTATCAGAAGAATAATCCTTTTTGTTATTTACAATTGAAAAGTTAAGTGACAAATTCGCATTATTTAAATGGGCAAGTTTGCCGTTTTCTTTTAGTTCAAACTGGTTGATTCGTGTACCTGCATCGTTCACAACATAAGGATCAAAAACACCCGCAAAGTTGAATGTAATCTTGTCTAGTAATGTCGTTCTTCCTGACACACCTATTGGCGATAAATTCATAGAATCGAGCGCGAAATTATAGTTCATGGATGCCGCCAAACTTTCAAATATTTTCAATTTTTTAATTACATCAGAAGAATCCGTTTTAGTACGTGTTTTCATCTCTAAATTATTATCTAGATTGAACGTTAGTAAAGATGATTTTCCTGACGCTGGTCCACCATAAAGTGCTCCTTCAAAAATGGAATATTGTCCCGTTCTACCTGTTGAATCTAACTGCACCGATTTATAAATACCATAGGCTGGATCAGAAAAATCTGGTCGCCACGAATAACCAATAGAAGGAGTCATAACATGTCGGACAGCTGCTATTTTTCCTTTTTTAAATTGTACTAATCCAAAGATTCGGGTGTTTAAGTTTGCTGCAAATGAAAACTCACGCGCTGCTTTAAATCCTGAAACGGTATCGTTAACTACAGTTTTAGTTTCGGTGTTGTAATTCTTTTCAATTGTTTTTAAATACCATTTTTCAGAATAAGAAATACTCGGACTTACATTAAAATACTTTAGAATAGTAAAGGAAGTGCTAATAGGAATAGTGTGTTGAATTCCGTAACGTAATTGCTTTAATGACTCATCTCTAAATAGCAATGTGTCTTTTGTTGCAATTGAATTCTGGAAATTCGTGGTATAGCTCACTCCTATTTTTTCATACCACTTCATGCTACCTATTTGTGCTTTTTTCTTGAATGGTGAAATACGACCAATCCCGAAGGTAGCAGATGGTAAACTAACAGAAATATCGTTAGTGGTAGTATTTTGCGAATGCGACATCCCCACACTTAAACTGATAGGTTTTCCAACCCACGATTTACTATAAGCAACCGATGATGTAAAGGTATTTGTCAGGAAATTATTCGTATTAGATAAATTATACTTGTAGAAGGTGCTTGATCCTGCATTTACGCTTGCACTGAAAGAAGTGTTAGGTCTTGCTTTCGAATCTTGCGTATGATTCCAACGAATAAAGAATCCTTTTTCTGTACGGTAATCAGGTAATTCTTTCTGACTCACTTTCGTATACGAATAGTTAAGTGAAACATTTCCTGAATAATGATAACGATTGTTGTAATTTGAAAAAGCATTTAATCGGTAACTACCTCTCGAATAAATATCACCTGTAAGTGCTAAATCAAAATAATCGCTGAGTCCAAAGTAATAGCCTCCGTTGGTTAAAAATACGCCTAGCTGAACGGACTGACCATAAGCAGGAATTAAAATACCTGAAGAGCGGGCCTTTTTATTAGGGAAAAATCCAAATGGAATAGCAAAAGGTGTTGGGACATCTCCAATCACTAATTCAGCAGGCCCAGTTACAATTTTATTGTCTGGAATAACCTTGATTTTTGAACTCGCTATATAATAATGAGGTTGTTCTGCTTCACAAGTGGTGTAATATCCATGCTTGATGTAGGTGGTATTATCTGATTCCTTCTTCACCGTTGATCCATGAATATAACTATCACCCTGCTGTGTTGTTATCTCCGTAATGCGCCCCCGTTTTGTATCAAAATTATAACGGATACTATCCGATTTAAACTCATCATTATTTTGTTTGAATATTGGATAGCCAACAGGATTACCAATGCTATCTTTTGTTCCGCAAGCGAATAAATTTCTATTCCCGAAGTTCAGTTCAATAAAATCGGCTTTAAGATCAATATCCTCGTAAATGATATGTGCTTTACCGTACATATAAACCTTTTCGTTTTCGAGGTCATATACAATTGAATCGACAGCTTCATACTTTACTTTCGATTTTAAATCAGTAGCAGTTTGTATTGAATCTACAGAAACGCTATCAATGTCAGTAATCGAAGCGTTAGAACTATCCGTTTGTGCGAATAAATTATTGCCTATAGTCAGAAAGAAACACACGAAAAGCCAACATTTTAGCGTTGATAAGTTGTAAGATTTAATACGAAATCGCTGTTGCATTCCTATTCTAAGCACTTAATTTTGTACTGCAAAGTTACTCATTCCATGGTGAAACGGATATTTACGCTTTTATTTACTTTTTATTTTTCTGTATTTTCTTGTTTTTCAGATGTGCCTGGAAAGAAAACGGGATATAAATTACGGACAGTTGTTATTGATGCTGGTCATGGTGGCCATGATACAGGCTGTTTAGGATCAGACTCTAGGGAGAAAGAAGTTGCCCTACGAATAGCATTAAAACTTGGAAAGCTTATAGAGGCTAATTGTCCGGATGTTAAAGTCATTTATACGCGCAAAACAGATGTATTTATTCCTCTAATAGAGAGAGCGAACATTGCTAATCGTGCGAAAGCGGATTTGTTTATTTGTATTCACTTAAATTCAGGACCTAAATCGGCGTATGGGGCCGAAACCTTTGTAATGGGTTTACATAAGTCAGATGATAATTTAAATGTTGCCAAAAGAGAAAACGCAGCCATCTTGTTAGAGGATAATTATCAAAAAAATTATGATGGATTTGATCCTAACTCACCAGAAGCAAATATTATTTTCTCTTTGTATCAGAACCAGTTCATAACGCAGAGTTTAAGTTTTGCTGCTAAAATTCAAAATCAATTTAAGGATAATTCTAAGCGATATAGTCGTGGAGTTAAACAAGCAGGTTTTCTTGTATTGTACAAAACAGCTATGCCATCGGTATTAATAGAAAATGGATTTTTAACCAATGATAATGACCAACGTTTTTTAAGTAGTGATGCTGGACAAGCAAGTATGGCCTCTTCCATTTACAGAGCATTTAAATCGTATAAATCTGAATTGGAAACCGGAATCGTAAGTAATGATAAAATCGAGGATCAAGATAATTTGGTAGAGGAAAAGTCCGATTCTAATAAGAACGACCAAATAGTTACGACCAACACTTCGTTAAAAGACCCTAAGACGGATAAAAAAGATACAGAGGATAATTCTCCAGTAAAATCGGTGGATACCACTAAAACGGTTCAATCCGATAAAAAGGACAGTGGAAATACTAAGACTGACACCCCAAAAGAGAAAGTTACCACTACCACTAAGACAACCGATAATAAATCAACTACTAAGTCTGATGTTGACTATTCAAAATTAGCTTTCATAACAGTGCAGGTAGGTGCAGTAAAAGAAGGTGGTGCGATTTCTCCCAAAATAAAGGATCTTAAAACTGTTTTTAATATCACTTTTGAAGATGGGTATACTCGATATTTTGTAGGTCGATTTTCCACGATAGCGGATGCTAAGGTCCGTCTTGAAAAACTAAAAGATGCGGGTTTTGAAGATGCATTTTTAGTGGCTTATGATCATCTAGTGAAGGTTAAGTGCTCTGAAGTTCAGAATAAAAAGTAGTTTTTCTTCCAATAATGGATGCATTTATTAACTGATTTAATCAACATTTTTTTGCTTAAAAATAACTTTCAAATTCAAATTTTGTTTGCTTGAATATTATTACTTTGCAAGAGTTGAAAATTATTGATTATGATAGCTAATATTCTGTTTGTTTTACTGCTGATTGCTGGTGTAGGATTGTTTACTAAAAAAATCAGATCAGTTATTCGAAATATTAAATTAGGTCAGGATTTAAATCTTAGTGACCGTCCGATGGAACGCTTACAAACGATGATACGTGTTGCCCTTGGTCAATCGAAAATGGGCAGCAGACCAGTTGCTGCTTTTTTTCATGTGATTTTATATGTTGGATTTATCATTATCAATATTGAAGTTATTGAGATTATTATTGATGGTGTTTTCGGAACACACAGAGTACTTTCATTTTTAGGTGGCTTTTATAATTTTCTAATTGGCTCGTTTGAATATTTAGCTTTTTTAGTTTTGATAGCTTGTTTTGTTTTTTTATCGAGAAGAAATATTTTAAAGTTAAAGCGTTTCCACATGAAGGAAATGACAAAGTGGCCAAAGTCAGATGCGAATATTATCTTGATTACGGAAATATTTTTAATGTCGGCTTTTTTAATCATGAACGCCTGCGACTTTCAATTACAAACATTACAAGCAGAACATTATTTTAAAGGTGAAATTGTAGGAGCTTTCCCAATTTCTTCAGCGCTTATTTCTTTTTTACCTTCTGAGGTTTCAACTTTAGAATTCATTGAACGCTTTTGCTGGTGGTTTCATATCATCGGAATTTTAGCGTTCTTAAACTATGTTCCTTACTCAAAGCATTTTCACATTATGCTTGCGTTTCCAAATACCTATTACAGTAAGCTAACTCCGAAAGGCCAGTTTACAAATATGGAAAGTGTAACGAACGAAGTGAAATTAATGCTTGATCCAAGTGCTACTCCACCTCCTACTGATGCCCCTCCTGCTCGTTTTGGTGCAAAGGATGTTCAGGATTTAACATGGAAACAATTAATGGATTCTTATTCATGTACTGAATGTGGTCGTTGTACATCAGCTTGTCCGGCAAACATTACTGGCAAATTACTTTCGCCTCGTAAAATTATGATGGATACGCGTGACCGTTTGGAAGAAGTTGGAAAGAATATCGATCAGCATGGTGCAGACTTCAATGATAGCAAATCACTTTTAGGAAATTATATTACTGAAGAAGAATTATGGGCTTGCACAAGTTGTAATGCTTGTACGGAGGCTTGTCCTGTGAATATAGATCCACTATCGATTATTATTGATATGAGAAGATATTTGGTCATGGAACAATCGACAGCTCCTGCTGAATTACAAGGAATGTTTGCAAAGATTGAGAACAATGGAGCTCCTTGGCAGTTCCCTGCTTCAGATCGTATGAATTGGACAAAAGATGAAAATTAATTAACCACTGCAATAAGAAAATGGAAAAATTAGTTGTACCAACAATGGCCGATATGATGGCCAAAGGAGAAAAACCGGAAGTATTATTTTGGGTGGGTTGTGCTGGAAGTTTTGATGATCGTGCTAAAAAGGTAACTAAAGCAGTCGCTAAAATTTTACAACATTCAGGAGTTAGTTTCGCAGTATTGGGAATGGAAGAAAGTTGTACTGGTGATCCTGCAAAGCGTGCCGGACATGAATTTCTTTTTCAGATGCAGGCAATGAGTAATGTAATGGTTCTTAACGGATACGAAGTAACGAAGATTGTTACTGCTTGTCCGCATTGTTTCAACACTATCAAAAATGAATATCCTTCACTTGGAGGAAACTATGAAGTGGTTCATCACTCGCAATTATTACAACAGTTAATTGATGCTGGTAGACTGAAAGTAGAAGGTGGTTCTTTCAAAGGTAAGAAGATAACATTCCATGATCCATGTTATTTAGGAAGAGCAAATGGCGAATATGAAGCGCCTCGTTCTGTTATTCAGAAACTGGATATTTATTTCACCGAAATGAAACGCAGTCGCGCTAACGGATTATGTTGCGGTGCTGGTGGCGCTCAGATGTTTAAAGAGCCGGAGAACGGGAATAAAGACATCAACATCGAACGTGCTGAAGAAGCTTTAGCATTAAACCCTGAAATAATTGCTGTAGGTTGTCCGTTTTGTATGACAATGTTATCAGATGGCGTTAAGAATTTCAATAAAGAACACGAAGTACAAGTTAAGGATATTGCAGAAATGATTGCGGAAGCAATTGATATAAATTAAGAATGGATAATCAATCAGGATACAAACATTTCATTGAAGAAGTAGGAAATATTTCTGCTTTCACATGGAAGTTTTTCAAAGCTTTTTTTAATCGTAAACAAGAATGGAAAGAGATTATCCGTCAGTGTTACATCATCGGTTATCAATCAATGCCATTAGTAGGAATCACTGCTTTTATTATGGGATTGGTATTGACAGTCCAATCTCGTCCTACCCTAGAAGAATTTGGAGCCGTTAGCTATTTACCAGCCATGGTGGCTTTATCAGTAGTTCGTGAAATTGGTCCTGTAGTAACAGCATTGATTTGTGCTGGTAAAATTGGATCTAGTATAGGTGCTGAATTAGGATCTATGCGAGTGACGGAACAAATCGATGCAATGGAAGTGTCAGGAACGAATCCGTTTAGGTATTTAGTTGTAACACGTGTAACTGCTTGTATTTTTATGCTTCCAGTTTTAGTGGTTGTAGCTGATGGGATATCATTGTATGCATCTTATTTAGGTGTAAACTTAAAAGGAGTTTTAACCTGGAATTTATATTACCATCAGGTATTTGAATCATTATCATTCTCCGATATTTTACCCGCTTATATCAAAACCTATTTTTTTGGATTAGCGATTGGAATAATTGGATGTTACAAAGGATATAATTCAAACAAAGGAACAGAGGGTGTTGGAATCGCAGCGAATTCTGCTGTAGTTGTTTCGTCGTTGGTAGTATTTATTATGGATTTAATTGCAGTGCAAATTGCAGATATGTTAGGATATACATAGCAATGAAAGAGGAAGCAGTAGTTGTAACAAATAACCTTGTAAAGTCTTTCGGGAATAACCACGTCCTGAAAGGGTTTAATATGGAGTTACATAAAGGAGAGAATTTAGTTGTGCTTGGTAAATCGGGATCAGGTAAATCGGTTTTGATTAAATGTATGGTTGGACTTTTATATCCAGATAATGGAAGTGTAAAAGTATTCGGACAAGAAGTAGCTGATTTAACCGTTAGTGAATTAGATGAATTAAGGACACGAATTGGATTTTTATTTCAGAGTAGTGCCTTGTATGATTCCATGACAGTTAGAGAAAATTTAGAGTTTCCTTTAAAGCGACACCTTCCCAAATTAAATCAGAAAGAAGTGGATGATTTAGTGATGGAAGCATTGGCAAACGTTGGATTAGAAAGAGCAGTTGACTTAATGCCATCTGAATTATCGGGTGGTATGAGAAAGCGAATTGGATTAGCAAGAACGTTGATTTTAAAACCTGAAATCATGTTATACGATGAGCCAACAACTGGTTTAGATCCTGTAACGAGTAGAGAAATCAGTAATTTAATTTTAGAAATTCAAAGTAATTATAAAACATCTTCCATCATTATCACACATGATATGGACTGTGCAAGAACAGTTGCCAATCGTGTTATAATTCTAATTGATGGAGAACGTTATGCAATGGGAACGTTTGATGAATTAATGAAATCAGACGACCCACAATTAAAACCATTCTTTGCAGCATTATGAAAAATAAATATTCAAATTTTAAGCTTGGTATATTCGTAACAGTTAGTCTAGTATTATTAATTGTTTCCTTATACTACATTGGAAATAAAAAACATTTGTTTTCAAAAACCACAACTATCCATGCCGTATTTCATAGCATTGATGGACTAAGAGCTGGAAATAATGTTCGCTTTGCCGGTATTGATATTGGAAATGTAAGCGCTGTTAAAATCGTGAATGATTCTACAGTGATTGTTTCAATCCAAATTGAAGAAGACTCCAAACGATTTATTTGTAAAAATGCAGTAGCTGATGTTGGCTCTGACGGTTTAATGGGAAATAAACTAGTAAACATCAATCCGAATGAAGTACCTGCCCCTCCTATCGAAAACAATGATACCATTCAATCGATAACACCAATTGCAAGTGATCAGATGATTCGTACATTAAATAACACGAATAACAATGTACTTGATATTACAAACGATTTAAAGAGTATCACTAAACGTATCAATTCAAGCAATGCGCTATGGTCGTTGTTATCTGATACAGGAGCCGCTAACCAATTATTAGCAACAATAGATCGACTAGAATCAACTGCTAATAATGCAAATCGTCTATCTTCTGATGCCTCTCAGATTGTAAAGGATATTAGAGCTGGAAAAGGAAGTGCAGGAAAATTGTTAGTTGAAGATTCCATTGCTAATGAAATGGAAGGATTATTAAGTAAGTTAAATGATGCATCTGACACAGCAAAATTAGCGTTACATCATATGCATGAATTCATGAAAGACTTAAATATGACTCCAGGATCTTTAGGTGTTTTAGCAAGAGATACAGTGATGGCTAATGATATGAAATCGATGATGTTTAACCTCAAAGAAAGTACGCATCATTTAGATGAAAACATGAAAGCCTTACAGGGAAATGTATTCTTTAGAAAGTACTTTAAGAATCAAGAGAAGAAGAAGAAAGCAGGGAAGTGATAATTTCTCCCAAAATAAAAAAGGACCACCTCTAATTGAGATGGTCCTTTTTCATTTAACTATGTTTGTTAATATCCAAATATATCTTCCAATTTCAACATCTCTATCTTACCATATTTGCCTAACTCTTCCATATTCAATTTATCTTTTTTACCTAAGACAACTAATGTATACGTCATTGGTTTGATTTTTTGCAATTGGAAGTTGTTCACATCGGTTAAAGTCATTCCTTTAATTCCATCGTAAATGTTCTTTCTATAGTCGTAGTTAATACCCAATTTTTCATTCGAATGATAACTTGATAATAAACTACCTTTTGTAATTCTTGTTGTTTCTAACTGCTGAATTGCACCTTCTTTTGCATTGGCAAATCC
>CAINEC010000175.1 GCA_903847585.1 uncultured Bacteroidota bacterium | reverse complement strand
GGTAAAAAACTTCACCCACATTCAATGCTGAACCTTTTAAAACAAAGACCGCTTCTTCAAGTGAAAGATTTAACAAATTAGGCACTGCAACATCTGTAATTCCTATTCCATCACCTAATACTAAATCTATTCTTGAACCTTTTGCGATGAGTTGTCCAGCTTTAAGTTGCTTTCCATTACTTGACATTTCTAAAATTGCTCCTTTTGCTAGGTCTGGTTTATAAATCATACTTCCTAAACGTAATCCATAAGAAAATAAAATTGCTTCTGCTTGCCTTTGTGATACATCAATCAAATTAGGCATTTTTACTTGAGGCGGAACAGTACGAGTAATGCTTACATAAATAGTTCTACCTTCTTTCACTTGTTCATTTGGACTTGGATCTTGTTCAATCACGACTCCTGGCCCCTTATCAAGTAAAAACATAGAAGAATCAGCTATTTTAACTTCCAGATTTTTATTTTCCAGATACTCTTTAAGCTCCGCATACTTCATTCCTTTGATATTGGGAACAGTTACTGTTTCGCCATGATTTGTATATGAACCTAACCAACTAACCATCGTAAACACGATGATTGTCATTGATGCAATTGATGCAACAAGATGAAGGAAGACTTTTCTTTTCGATACTTTATCAGTCATTGTTATTAATTTAAAATTGTATGCGATTGCTTTTCCTTTCGGTCAATCCCATAACTTAAAATCTTATCAATAAATTCCAGAGGCTTGTATTTTGCAATAGCAGCCTGATGGAAAATACATGTTGCAGGTGTCATACCCGGTAACGAATTCACCTCGATAAATATCACCTCTACTTTATCCGAATTAAATATTCTTACGAAAGCATCAATCCTTGCATAACCCTCAATTTTCAAGAGACGCGCAGCCTTGCCTAACTCTTTCTTAACGGCATTCGATATTTTCTGATTCTCCGATGGTAACTGTGAATATCTTGCAGGAGTTATGTTTTGTCCTTGACCAGCAAGAAACTTCTCTTCTAGTGAAAGTACATCCCCCTCCGACAATGCTTCAGAAGCTTCGAACACTTCATAAGTCAATTCACCTTTGTCGTTGTAATAGGTGAGCATTCCTCCAGTAATCTCTAAAAAATGATCTGCACCATTTGCTGTTATTAAAGACTCAATCAAGAAATTCTTCTTGATTGGAAATTCTTCTTTTGCTTTTATTTTTAATTGATTTGCAGCATTCGGGTCCAGCTCGATAGTATCTCTAAAAATCAATTGACAAAATGCTTTCAGATCTTCTATCGAACGAAGAATTTTTACTGCAGAACTACAGCCATCATCAACTGGCTTTGCAATAAATGGAAACGAAAAATTATTTAGTATGCTTCCATAAAACCCCTCCTCATTTAATTCATAATCCGTCCTGCTTACCACTTCATGTTTCGCTACATGAAATCCATGTTGAAGCAGAATTTCATTCGTCTGATATTTATCTATCGTCACTTCAGAAGATGCTGGTCCTGATCCATTATAAGGAACATTAAGTTTATCCAATTCTTTTTGAACTGAACCATCTTCTCCTGGTCTACCATGCAATGCAATAAAGACTACATCTGCCATTTCAGCCAGATTAGCATAAGTTATCTGCTGAGGTTTTTGCAGACTCTTCGATGAAGAAAACTGATTCGTAATTGTACTTGCCTTTTGTATGATATCACTTACTACCGGATGTACTTCGTAATGATCAATTTTTTCCTTGATATCATCGGCATTATCTTTTAAAAGTGCATTGATGGGCAATGTATATAATAGATGATTATCCGAAGATCCTGTTAAGAAAACAGGAAACGCTTCATACTTATCACTCGATGATAATTTCTCATACACATTTCGTCCACTTTCAACTGATATATGTCGCTCAGAAGAATATCCTCCAAGTACTACTGCTGCTCTTAATTTCTTCGACTGTCCTGCATTGGAATTACTTAATGAATCTTTCAAATCATTAAGCAATAATGGCAGCTTATCATATGATTTAAAATCAGAAACACGTGATCTTAAAGAAGCATAAATAATATAAGTAATAAACTGAGAAGGATTCAATCCGATTTCAGCTGCCTGATGAAAAAAGAAAGAACTAGGCATCATACCAGATGTTGTGTTCGGATCATTTAGAAATACTTTTCCTTCGGAAGTAATGAATCCATCAATGCGTGCGTAAACGTTAAAATTTAACGATTTAAATAAACGCTCGCATTCCGTTCTTATGAAATTGATATGATCGTTATCAATTTGAATTGGCGTTATCTTTCTCGATAATCCTGGAAGATATTTCGAGCGATAATCAAACAACTCCTTTCCCTTTCGGATTTCTGTTGGAGGTAAAGCTACTGGAACACCATTCATGTCTTCCACCACAATACACGAAAACTCTTTCCCCTCAATGAACGACTCCAATAAAACCTGTGACTCTCCCTCAATACCAACTATTCTAACTAACTCATCGCCACTTGTAAACAAGTCAATAATTATCGACAATAACTCTTCAGGATGATAAATTATTCGTGATGAAATTTTAACTGGCAATCCAACACCTTCGCGTATATCGCAAAGCTCACGTACATAATCTACTTTACTCTGAAAATTTAATAATTCCCAATCAACACGTTTTATTTCACGGATAAAAAAAGCCTTGTTAACTGCCTGATAAAACTGATCGAATGAATTATTATCATTTACCGAAATTCCAATCGAGGACCCTTGATTTGCAGCCTTGACTACATAAGGAACTCCTACAGCATCCATCGCCTCGCGAAAGCATAATGAATGATTTTCTGTATTCATCCATTCATTTCTATCAACTGAAAAATATTTTGGAACATCAAATCCTGCATCCTTCATTAAAGCCTTTTGAATTGACTTATTCATTCCCACCGCTGATGATAAAATGCCTGAACCTGTATAAGGAATTCGTAAGTACTCTAACAATCCTTGTATGCGACCATCTTCTCCATCACTTCCATGCAAACACAAAAACGCAACATCAATTAATTCTTTTAAATCGGAAATATTTAAAACCTTTCCCAATTTACTTACTAAGTCAGATTGAGCATCTTTATCTAACTCTCCAAGACTTTCAGCATAAATCTGAAATCCGTTGGATGAATGAGGTATATGCAAAGAGGGAGGATAAAAATCACGAATACTTCCCTTATAAACATACTCCCACTCGAGCAAAATAATATTACCGAAACTATCTACAAATAATGGGACAGCTTCAAACAGCGATTTATTCAAATTGTCATAAACAGTACGACCACCCGCAAATGAAACTTCACGTTCGCGTGATGTACCGCCAAATACAACTCCTACTCTGATTTTTTCCATTGTCACAAATTTATCAAATCTATTTTTTCAATCGGCAATTCAGCAATGAATTATTCCACAATTATGAACAATTAAATCACGCTTTACTAGCGAAAAATTCATTCAACTTTTCTAGTGCTTTTGCTCGATGAGAAATCATGTTTTTATCCACTGCCTCCATATGTGCAAAGGTGGTTTCAAACCCAGCCGGAACAAAAATAGGATCATACCCAAAACCATTAGTACCAATCGGGGATCTAGTTATTGCTCCACTTATTTCACCTTCAAATTGGTGCTCATTCCCATCTAATATCAATGTCATCACCGTTACAAAACGAGCACCTCTCTCTTGCAATTCACCCATCTCCTTCAAAACTAAATCGATATTTTTTACATTGTCAGGAGGCATTCCTGCATAATGAGCACTATCGACACCAGGTCGACCGCCAAGGGCATTTATTTCAAGTCCGCTATCATCAGAAAGGCAATTTAACCCTGTTCGATTAAAAACAAACCAGGCCTTTTGACTTGAATTACCTACAATTGTATTTGTAGTTTCTGGTATTACCTCTGAAAAACCAATATCTTTTAATGTTAATAATTCGAAACCAGAAGGCAATATTTTTCGTATTTCCTCAACTTTCTTTGCATTGCTAGTTGCTAATAATAATTTGACTACCTTCATTAATATAAACCATTGTAAACTTAACGCTAAAATGAGGAATAAATTTCTAATTTTTCTGATTCTCTGTTTTTTCTTCTCGAGCCATTTGATATTTGGACAATGTCCAACAGGAAACTACACATTACCAGATACAATCTGCCCTAATACACCATTAACAATAACAAATACTAGTTCTGCAATTTCATTTAATTGGGATAATGGTCTTGGTGACTTAGATTCGGTTCCAACTTCGGCTATTCTTCCGGCCGTTGCGGGTACCCTCACCTACCCTGAAAACATGAAGGTGGTTTTTGAAAATGGTAATTACTATGGGTTCGTACCAAATGCCTTAGCAAGTTACATTACAAAATACGAATTCGGAAACTCTCTTAACAACAATCCTTCGATTTCAAATCTACCATCAGATGCTACGCTTTCAAGCTTTCAGTCAGGAATTGATGCGGTAAAGGAAAATGGCAAATGGTATTTATTTGTTTCCATGTTTTCGTCTAACAGCATCGTTCGGGTTGAAATGGATTCTATTAATCAGAATTCAAATTTGATTTTTACTAATATTCCAATTGCAGGTCTAAACAATCCATGGAGTATAAAATTGATAGACCATGCAGGATTTATCATGAATAATCAAGATGATAAAATAATTCGAATTGATTTTAATGGAAGCTATACAAATTCTCCTGTTGTACTTCAACCTAATGTTTCTACTGGCTATTTTAACAACTTCGGATTTGATGTAGCCTATGATTGTAATAACAATAGCTATATAGGTTTCGGAACATCATTCGCGTATGGAACAATTTTTAAATTCAATTTTGGAAGCTCCTTACTTAATACACCAACGGTTTCTACTGTTGTAACAGGTGTTTATGGTGCGCAAGGATTACAACTGATAAAAGAAAATGGCGCTTGGCATTTATTGATGGTAAGCAACAATAATAGTTTTTATAATTATTCATTTGGCAGTGACTTAAACAACTCGCCTACTTTACTTTATTCAAATACACTAAACGGAGTTTTAAGTGACCCAAAAAACATCCAACTTTTTAAAGATGGAAATAACTGGACAGGATTAATATCAAGCACAAGTTCATTTAATATCATCCGAATAAACTTTCCTTTTGCCAATCAAGTAAACAATCAATTTTCTACTGCTGCTTCTCCAGCATCGATTAGCTTTAATCCAAACTCACTCGGCTATCAGCGAATTGAGTTAAGGGAAGATTATGGCAATGGAAACATTTCCGTTTACCTAGACTCTGTATTTGTTGATATAGCACCTCCCAAAGCATTATTTAGCACATCAAATTTATGTATCAATGATAGCATTCAATTTTTCGATAACTCTGAAATATGCTTCGGAAATATAACATCCTGGAGTTGGACATTTGGTGATGGCTTTACATCGAACGATCAAAATCCAAAACATAAATACAACATATCAGCAACATTTGTTGTCACACTTTCAATAACAGATAATTTAAATCAAACCTCCAGTTTTAGTAAGAATATCAGCATTAGAGAAAAGCCTAGTGCGGATTTCACCTTTACAAATAACAGCTGCAGTGGATCACCTGTATTATTTACAGATGCATCAATCTCTGGTGATGGCATTATTAACGCATGGGAATGGGATGTGAATAATTATAACTCATCTAATAACAATATCAGTACAACATTTTCAACTCCTGGATTGTATCCAATTAATTTAGTTGTAACAACAGAATATGGATGTGTCGATTCAATAACAAAACAAATAACCATTGAACCAACACCCATTGCAGACTTCTCTGTGAGCAACACTTGTATTAATGAAGTTGCGACATTTACCAACCTAACCGACTCCAATACAATTTCAAATGTAAACTACACTTGGAGTATTGGAAGCTTTTTAAATACATCAAACCCAAATCCAACTTATCAGTTTCCTTCAACAGATGGAATTTACGGAATTGTATTAATAGCCAATTCAACTAACGGGTGCGCAGATACGATAATCAAATCAGTTTTAATTGGCAATAGACCCAATCCTGATTTTACATTATCTTCTGATACAGTTTGTCAAAATTCAATTTTTACAATCGCCGATAATTCAACTCCAGGACAATTTAACACCATCAGTAATCGGCAATGGAATATGGGCAATGGTATTACTATCAATGATTCGTTAAATTTTGAATACGCCTATTCATCTCCTGGTAATTATCAAATTCAATTAACTGTTTTAAGTCCTACCAATTGCGATTCGACGATTACAAAGAACATAGTTGTAGTGGCAAGCCCGAATGCAAACTACAGTGTAAGCGACGCCTGTTTAGGTATTGCTAATCAATTCTCAGATTTATCAACTAGTCCAGCAGGAACATTCATCAATTCATGGCAATTGAATTTTGGAGATAATTCACAGACATCAAATCCAAACAACACGCACATCTATTCCAACGATGGATCATTTACTACTACTTTAATTGTAACCTCAAATATTGGCTGCTCCGACACAGCAAGTGTAACAGCTACAGTTCACCCACTACCAACAGCTAATTTTAATGCAGGAAAAGCTTGTACTAATAAAACGATAAACTTTACAGATAGTACTATCATCTCGTCAGGGACAATCAATAATTGGACTTGGAACTTTGGCAATGGCTTAGGCACAAGCAACATTCAAAACCCATCATTTATTTTTCAAAACAACTTTGCATATCCAGTTCAGTTGATTAGCAGTAGTAATTTCGGCTGTGCGGATACGACAACTAAATATATCGTGGTAGAAAAGACTCCAGAAATTACAATTATATCAAGTGATAATTGCGAAGGATATTTTAGTCAGTTGAATTATACATTACAATCATCAGCATCAACCAATCTCGCTTTTCTATGGAATTTTGGCGATTCGACTTCTTCATTCCAACCAAGTCCTTCTCATCTCTACGGCAATGTTGGAACCTATAATATTACACTTGAAGTTACTGATTTAACTAACGGTTGTGCAGTTACCAAAAATAGTACGTTAACAATAAATCCTAATCCAGTAGCCAACTTTAATTTTTCAGACGGTTGTATTGGAAAAGAAATCAGTTTAATTCAAGACTGCAATATTGCATCAGGAACCATCTCAAACTTCGATTGGAATATCAATAACAGCCAGACATTAAACGGAAATAGTGTAAGTTATATAAGCAGCCAAGCTGGAATATTAAACACAACACTAATTGCTACAAGTAATTTTGGTTGCAAGGATTCCATTGCAAAAACGGTTACAGTTTACCCAAATCCTAACGTTGCATTTACAAGTGATTTAATTTATGGTGCCCCACCACTTACAATCAACTTTGACAATACCTCATCATTAGGAAATTACTTATGGAACTTCGGAGATGGATCATCAACATCCTCACAAATTAACCCGTCACATGTTTATTTCGATACAGGAAGTTATCACGTAAAATTATATGTAGTGAGTCCATATGGATGTATTGACAGTGCTCAAACCACTATCAATATTTTTCAACCGATTGTTGATATTGGTGTTGTAAATAATGGAATTAATAAATCAGGAAACAAGTGGTTAATGAAAGCCTTATTTAAGAATAATGGGAACCTGACCATAAACGAACTAGATGTTAAACTCAACCTTCAGGGCAAGTCCGTTTTGTATGAACATGTCTCATCGCTAAATCTATTG
>CAINEC010000174.1 GCA_903847585.1 uncultured Bacteroidota bacterium | reverse complement strand
TGGAACAACTACGATATCACGAGTTGTAACAGTTACCACATTTGAGTTTGCATAACATCCTGAAGGTAATGTAACCTTAGCCTGGAATGTTGAACCTTGTGAAGAGTTGATTGGTGTTGTAGCAGGATCTCCTGTTGCACCATATCCTAACCACTCTACTTGTGTTCCTGCAGGATATCCTACACCAGCATATGTTCCGTTATCTACAACATAAATGTTGATTGAATTTGGAGCACATAATGTAGTATCTGTTGCAGTTAATACCGGCTCTGGAGCTGGATTAGTAACAATCGTGTAAGTACCAGCATCAGATGTACAACCAGCAGCTGACGTTGCAGTTACTGTATATGTTGTAGTACCGGCAACAGGAGTTACAGAAATACTAGCTGTAGTTCCACCTGTTGACCAGTTGTAAGATGCAATTGGACCAGTGATGTTTACTAAGTAATCTTCCATTTCACCATATGAGAATGTAGGACACTGAGTTGGTGAAGCAACGCTTTCCTGAACAACAACACGCATTCTTGTTAATCCAAGAGAAGCAGTTGAAGGAATTACAATTGAACCTGTACGAGTGTTTGGCGAAATTGTAGTAGCAGTTGTAGTATAAGCTTGCTCACCTACATCATCCCAATCACCATCACGGTTGTAGTCAATATAGATTGATAAACCATTTGAATAGTATATTGCAAGATCACATTCGTCAGTAATAACAGAGAATGGATATGAACTACCAGTGATAACATTTATTGGTGTTATCGTTGACGTATAGTCAGTGTAGTTAGTAGAACAGTTTTCTGACTGGTTATTCGTCATAGAACCGAACGTTACTCCGAAGATTTGCTCATCAGCAAATGTTGTTGTTGAAGGCGAACCTGTACAATATCCTGAAGGCGCTACTTGAGAACCAGCACCAATTGATGATGCAGTTAATGTAGTTGATGCGCCAGGACATGCAACTGATGCAGACGATGTAATAACCGGAGTTGTTGGCTTAGGATTTACAGAAACAGTAACATTAGCAGTACCGATACAACCTGTAGTTGGATTTGTTCCTGTTACGCTATATGTTGTAGTTACCGTTGGAGCAGCCGTTACCGTTGCACCACTTCCTAATCCACCATTCCATGTATAAACATAAGCAGTGTCAATACTACTTGCAGTTAATGTAGTTGAAGATCCTTCACAGATTGCAGGTGTTGCAGGTGCAATTGTTACTGCAGGTGCAGGATTTGAAACCGCAATCACCGGAAGTTTTCCAGCAGGATCAAGACATGTTCCTACTGAAGCACGTACCCAATAAACTGTGTTAGATAATACAAATGGACTGTAAGTATTTCCTTCTGAAAGAACAGTTGTAGAAGCTGAAGTTTCATACCAGCTCATAGTTCCGTTTCCAGTTGCAACTAAATCTACTGTACCACCACCGCAAACTGTATCACCAACTGTTGTTTTGATGAGAGGTCTTACGATTTCCAATGTGTCTTCATTAGAATACACAGCGTTTGTACATGTAGTTTTCAATCGGTAATACATTGTCGTATCACCTAATACCGGAGCAAACGTTGGAGTTGCATAAGTAGCACTTGTTGCACCAGCAATATCAACCCATGCGCTTGTAGTAAAGTCATATGACTGCCATTGTAATGTTGCACCTTGTGTTAAGTTGCTAGCAGTGTAAAGAGCTACACCAGAATTACAAATTGTATCTACATTGCTTGAAATTACAGGGATAGCAGGTGTTGAAGAAGGAGTTACAACAACTGTGTCGTAGCTCTGACATGATCCATTATCAAGCATTACAACGAATGTTGTTGGAACTGTGATAGGACCAAATGTTGATGTCGCTTCTGTACCTGTAAATCCTGATGGAATTGATGACCAGCTTACTGTTCCTAATGAAGGTAAGTTAGCAACCAAACCTGAGTTAAGCGTTCCTACCGAAGCAGTTAATGCAGCACTTGTATTTGACCAAGAAGAATTAGTATTGTTATCAGCAGCAGTTAAAATTGTTCCTGATAATCCAGAGTTACTAGCCAATGTACCTGACCAATCTGCTGAAGTAACCCCTGATGTACTAGGGAATGTGTAACCACTTACTGCCACAGCATCAATGATAACTCCATTCTTACGCATAATCATACCCGCTTGTGTACCTGAACCATTATCGATAGATGTACCACCACGAGTATAGAAGTTATTCGTAATATCAGCTACCACCGCAGCTCCACTATGTGAGAAATACAATAATCCACCTGAGTTCATTAATGGTGCGTTACTTGGAATTGTATAAGTATACGCTGGTAAACCTGTTGTTGCTGAAGTCGCATTCCACATCTCAATTGTTACACCTGCTGATGTAGCCTGACTAGATCCAAGATTAGTAATTTCAATCATATCCATAGTAGTACCACCATTCGCAGTGTACCATGTAGATGCCCATGCTGGGATACCAGCACCAGTGCTTCCTGTACCAGCATTTACTTGCCATAATACCTCTGTGAAACGTAATGCAGGAATTAATCCAGCACTTGATGAGTTCAATGTAACATTTCCACCTTCGCAGATTGTTAAATCAGAACCAGCATTGATAGATGGCGCTGCAGGGTTAACAACTACTGATACAGTAGAAATTGAATTACATCCACCATCTGTTCCAGTTACCTGATAAGTATATGTACCTGGTAATGTTGGAGTAATTGTTAAGCTCTGACCTGGAGTTGGTAAAGATTGAATTTGTGCAACCTGTACTGTTAAGTTATCAATTGAATGCTCTTCAGATACAGCACCTGTACGAGCCTTGAACCAATGTGACCAAGTTGATTTGTTAGCAGCTACATATGCAGCAGGTAACTGAACATTAGTAAACACTGGAGTACCATTCAATGATAAGTTAAATAATCCACTTGCACCTACTGTGTAAGCAACGTGTACTGGCGATGCAGAACCTCTCCAAGAAACATTAGAAGAATAAGCTAATACTCCTGTTGTTGTTGGTGTTTGCTCGTTTGTTGTACAGTTGTACATTAAGTAGATACCGTTAGTAGATGAACCGTTAGTATAAGATACGAATCCTAATTTCAACTTAGAACCAGTTCCGTTTTCAGCATTCATTGTTGCTTCAACAGCTGAGTTACCATCATCAGAGTAGCTGTAGCTTACACCATCAGCACCGTTCTGAGGAACGATTAAGTCGAAGTCTACTGCAATTGTATCAGCAGCATTACCACCAGCTGTGATTTTCACACCACCAGTTTGAGACAATGCATTTGGTGTTACTTGTAATACGCCACCTGTGATATTTGCACTACCAACAACTGTTACGTTAGATGGTAAAGTAGAAATTGAGAAGTCGTTTGAGAATAATGTTTGAACTGGTCCTAACTGTACACCTGATAAACCAGAACCTACCGGAGGAACCGCTGTCCAGTTATAAGTGTATGTATTAGTAGAACCTGTTTGAGTAACATTTAAATCAATTGTAGCGCCTGGTAAACAAATGCTATCAGCTGAAGCAGATGCAGTGATTGCGTCTGGCTGAGTTACATCTTGAATTACCATTGTGCGTGGACTCTTACATCCTGTTATATTATCTGATTCAGAAACATAGAATGTATCAGTTGAGCTTAAATAGTAAGCGTTTAATGATAATCCTGTTTGACCTGAAATCTGGCTTGAGTTACCTGTTGCTTCTAAGTACCAGTTCATAACTGGAGTTGTAGCACCTGTGTTACTTGTTACCGCAACGTTTGCAGCATTAAATCCGCAAATTGTTCCTGTTACTGCTGTTGGAGCAGCTGGTAATGGATTAATGTTAACGTTAACTGAGTTCTGAGATGTACAACCTGCAGCGTTAGTAGCTACAACAGTATAAGTTTGAGTAGTAGCAACAGTTGACGTAGGCGCTACTGTTACAATACTTCCTGATACTGCACCTGGATCCCATGACCAAGATGTTGTAGATCCACCATCACCAAGTCCGATAATGTTAATAGCATAATCTTCTATTTCACCATAAGAGAATGTAGGACATACCGTAGGTGATGCAACGTTTTCCTGAACAACAACACGCATACGAGTTAACCCTGGAGTTGCCGTAGCTGGAACAGTGATTGTTCCTGATCTTGTATTAGGAGATTGTGTTGTTGCAGTTGTTGTATAAGCCTGCTCACCAGCATCTGCCCAATCACCATCACGGTTCCAATCGATAAAGATTGATAATCCGTTAGAGAAATAAGTAGCACCATCACACTCGTTAGTAACAACTGTGAATGAATAAGATGCACCTGCTACAGCCGTTACTGCTGGAATAGTTGCAGTATAGTTAGTGTAGTTAGTCGTACATGTCTCTGTTTGCGCATTTGTCATTGAACCAAATGACACACTGAAGATTTGCTCATCAGCAAATGTTGTAGTTGATGGCGAACCTGTACAGTATCCTGTTGGAAGTACTTGCGATCCTGCAGAAAGCGTATAAGCTCTTAGCGTTACACTATCACCAGAACAAATTGTTGTTGGAGAAGCAGAGATTGAATCAATTGAAGGGTTAGCATTGATAGTAACGTTAGTTGTTACTACACGCTGACATCCTGCAGTAGCATCATTCGCTGTTAATGTGTATGTAAATGTACCAACAGCTGTTGGTGTAAATGTAACTGATGATCCAGTTAATGGAGTTGAGATACCACTTGAAGTACCACCATTCCATGTGTAATCATAAGTATTTGTTGTACCTAAGTTAGCAGCTGATAATGTTACCGATGTTCCTAAACAGTTACTTGCAGAAGCAACCGTAGCTGTTACCGCTACTGAATCTGGTTGGTTAACTGTTACTTCAACCGGCGTACGTGCACTCTGACATCCTGTTGTTGCATTTTGTTCTGAAACATAGAATGTAGTTGAGTTACTGATAGACGATTGGTAAGTTGTATATCCTGCAGTTGCTTCTGACTGTTGTAATGTTACATCGTCAATTGCATGAACCATTGATAAACCACCTGTACGACCTTTAAACACATGTTGCCATGATGCTTTGTTTGCAGATAAGTATGCTACAGGCAATGCAACATTTGTAAAGATTGCTGTACCATTTACAGTAACCGTAACCTTACCAACTGAGTTAATAGAGATATTCACTGGAACATCTGTTCCACCAACCCAAGTTACATCATTTGAATATGCTAAAATACCATTCGTACCCACCGTTTCACCTGGATTAGAAATAGTACCTCCATAAATCAATCGGATTCCTGCTGCTCCTGGAGTTCCTCCATAAACATCAAACCCTACTGATAATTTAGTACCTGATCCAATCTCAGCATTTACTGTTGTACTTGTAGCACTTACATCATCACCAAAACTATAACTTATACCGTCAGCACCACCGCCACCACTAGTTGTTAATTTGAAGTCAACTGAATACTTATCAGCATTTACTCCACTAGCTGCGATTTGTAAACCACCTAAATTACTTGTAGCATTTGGTGTTAACTGAACTCGACCACCTGTTAATGACGCATTACCTGTAATAGTTCCATTTGCCGAAGTAGCAAAGTTATTAGAATAGTAAGTTGCCAATGGACCAGTTGCACTAGGAGGCCCTTGTAATAAAGTACCACCTGTTGAAGCACTGTACCAGTTAAACTGTGGAGTTGATAAACCTGAAGCAGAAGTTACACTTGCAGTTGGAATTCCAGCACCACACTGTACAGAATTTGTAGCTGTAGGGGCAGCAGGTAATGGATTAACATTAACTGTTACATTCTGACTTGAAGTACAACCTGTAGTAGCATCCGTTGCAACTGCTGTATAAACTGTAGTTGTTGAAGGATTTACTGTTAATGTATTTCCTGTTCCTAATGAACCACTAGCATCATTCCATGCCCAGCCTAATGAACCAGCTCCGAAACCAGCTACTGTACCGCCTAAACGGAAGTTAGGGCGAATTGTAGTAGTTGTTCCTGTTGCTGTAGCACAAACTGTTGCAGTATTATCAAGGCTCGAATAAATTGTATGAACACCTGTCATTGTAGTATATGCAATACTTAATGTATTTGTGCTCGTTCCACCTCCATCATTATTATTCCAACAGAATTCCATCACTAAGTTAGATGTTCCATCCCAATAGAATGGAGTAGCAAACGTATGAGAAATAGTACCTGACGCAGCAGAAATTGTCAAGTTATTTGAAGGAAGTACTGTTGTAAATCCTGTCTCATAAGTTGAAGTTAAAACTGTTGCAGCAGTCGTTTTCATACCAATGCTAAATCCGTTGAATGTATAAGGTCCTGCAAACGCTGTGTAATCAAAAGCTACTGAAGTAATGTTACCTGGAGCAAATCCTAATGCAACAAGTTCTGATGCTTTAATTAAATATTGACGCTTATTACCACCATAGAATCCGTAGTAAGGGCCATATAATGTAGAAGTTGTTGTACCTGTTCCAAATACTGCTGTACCTGGTACATTTTGATTAGTTAATGCAGTAAGAGATGAAGTCTCATTCGCGCAAATTGTAGCTGGACTTGCTGTTACCGAAGTAATAGCTGGAGGTACAATACCTGTAACAGTAATTGTAGCCGTTGTAGTACAACCTAATGCAGAATCTACTGCAGTAACATTATAAGTATTTGAACCTGCACCAGCGATAGTTGCTGTTACAGCTGATCCAGATGTAGCACTTAAGCCAGCACCATTCCAAGTGTAAACATAAGTGTTTGATGTTCCAGTTTGGTTGGCAGTTAACGTAACTACAGTACCAGGACAAACATTATTTGCACTTCCTATAATTGCTACAGCATCTGGAGTCGTAACAGTTGCTATCACTTCTGTTCTTGCACTCTCGCAATATGGACTTACAATAGATTGCGTTGATACATAGAACGTAGTTGTTGTACTAATTGAATACGATGTTAATGAATCAGTTGTTCCTGATTGAACTGGTGATCCGCCTGAAGCAGCTAAATACCAGTTATAACCAGTTTCTGCAATTGCACCACTAACTTTGATAGCAGGAATTCCTGTACCGCACTGTGTACTTGCAGTTGCTGTAGGTACTGGAGGAATTTCAGCTGCTTTAACAGCAACTGGAGATGTGTAAATAACACAACCATTTGCATCTGTTAATGTTGCAGAGTAGTTTACTGTTCCTGCTGTTGCAGGTGTGTAAACTAATGGATTACCCGTTCCAACATTTGATGTACCATCAGACCAAACTGTTGTAAATCCTGATGGAGCAACTACTCCATTGAAGATAATGTTTGGACGATTTACAGATAATGTAGGAGTTGGATTTGATGTCCAGAATGAAGCGTTACTTGAAGTTGTATAAGCAAACGCTACTGTATTGCTTGCAGTTGCTGTATATCTTACTGTTGCATTAGCACTAGCATAAGCTCCTGTTCCTCTAACATCAACAATAATGTTAGAAACTCCATCCCAATAGTAAGGAGTATTGAAGTTAATGTTAACAAGACCTGCAGATGTAGTGAATGTTGTAGGACCGTAAACTGTAGTAAGACCTGTAGTCTTGAATGCAGTGACTGTTCCAGATGCAGCAGTACCTAAGCTAATTGAGTAGCCAGAAACTGCAGCTGGATTCGCAGCAGCACCGATATTGAATTTCAATCCAGAGATATTACCCTGAACTAAACCAGCAGCTGATAATTCAGCAGCTGTATATACAAACTGTTGCCAATCTTGGTACCAGTAGTTACCACCCGCAGTTGGATAACCTGATCCTGAAGAAGTAGAAGTCCCATTACCAAGTGATGCACTCGGCGAGTTAGCACTTCCTGCGATTAAATTAGTAGAAGAACCTAAACATACCTCTGTTGGAGATGCAATAGCACCTACCGTTACACCTGTTAAGTAAGCATCTTGGTAAGAAGCTCCATTAGCACCTACTGTATAAATTCCATCTGTAGCAGATACAGACCAAGTAACCGTTGCGTTAACTGGAGATGTAGCTGCTGGAATAACAGCCGTCCAAGTAGAACCTGAACCACCGTTAGACATTACTAGTGGAGTTTGAGCAGTACCATTGTAAGAGTAGTTTAATGTTACACCTGTTACAGATGCACTTGTTACTACAGTTACTGTATGATCTGCTGCAGTACACTGACCAATAGCCGGGCTTGCAGTTGCAGAAGCAATAGAAGGTAATAAACTTACAAAGTTTCCTTCGTCAGCTCCGATATCAGGGGCAGTTAAATTACGAGTTTGACCATCGATATCCGTTGTTAATGCTGTTGCCGGATAAGGCTTACCACCACCTTCAACGAATGTTGCAGTAGTAGCAGCAATATGTAATAATGAGTCATTAGCTGCATCAACAAACGGAGTTGTTGTTTCTGTACGTGAGCTTGCGTCACGAGTAGGACCTACAAATGCTTTGAAGTCTGCTAATGTTTGTTTAGCATTAGTTGTTGCACCAACACCTTCACCATAAATCAACTTAGTTGCTCCTGGCGTACCAGCATAGAATAAGTTGTAGTCTGAAGCAGTTTGGTAAGTAGTTAATGCCGCACCACTACGACGGTATGCTACAGAAGCCTGAGACCCACCAGAAGTAATGTTATTAATTACTAAGTTATTTACCAATGTAACATTTGGAGTTACGTTAGCATGGATACCAGAAGAAGCAAAGTTAGCTCCACCACCAGCACCTGTTAAGTAAACTGTATTGTTATAAACATAATAGTTATTACCAGCAGTAGCATTCGCGATATCAATACCGTGAACTGCTGTACCTGTTGTTACTGTAGTAGAACTTGAAGCAGTAGGAGCAGTTGTAGGACTTGAGAATGGCGAATTAACACGGCTAATAGCATTGTTATAGATATTCCAATCTTGACCTGTTGTTACCCAGATACCACGAGCAATACCATTCGATCCACCAGCAACTATTGTGTTAAATGTATTACCATCAAAAAACTTAGTTACACCCGCAGTAGTTGAACCTGCTAACTGTGCACCAACAACGAAAGTGTTCATTGAACCTCCGAACTGAGCGTCTGTTGAGATACCAGTTGTTGATGTTGTAGTACCGATACGTGCAATACGGTTTCCTTTAATGATATTACCTGTACCAGATGGTGCAAAGTAAGATGCATAGATAGTTTGGTTACCTGTAGAAGTACCTTGAGTAGTAATGTTACGAACAACGTTATTATTAATTGTACTACCTGCAGCTGAAGTACCGCTATAGTATAATCCATAAACTAATGATGTAACTGTTCCAGGAACACCTCTGGTGTATAGAGTATCAATTACGTTGTTATTAATAGTTCCAGCCAATGTAGAGCCAGCTAAAGCATAGAACCCATAAGTAGTACCTACAGAAGTTGCTGTAGAAGGCACAACACGACGGTTATTCGTAATGTTGTTGTAATCGATATGCGTCTCGTTAGAAGAACTTGCATACATAATATATGCTATTCCACCAAGAGGAGCTAAAACGTTATTGCGAATGTTATTGTAACGGCAGTTGTAAGTACCACTTGTTACATAACCGTAAATACCATAGAATGTATTTGCGTTTTGTAATGTGTTGTTGTAAACCAAGTTGTAGTTACAATTATTCGTCATGTTTGTTCCAGAGAAGAACTGGTACATACCATACATGGTAGCAGTAGAAGTAGATGCCCAAGTATGATTTCTAAACTCATTGTAGCTTGTAGATACCTGAGCATTAGTACCTCCTGTTGACGATCCATAGATACCGTAGAATCCACCAGCTGTTGGAGTACATGTTTGAATAATGTTACTATCTACTCTTACAATATTCGGATTCGTTGCATCACCACCTGACAATGCATGGTAGATACCATAGAATGTTGAAGATGATACAATGTTTTGAATCGTGTTACCACAGATAGTAGCCCATGTTCCTGATAGTGCATAGATACCAGCAGATGTTGTACTAGTTGCTGTTGTACTTGAACTAATCGTATTGCTACGGATTGTAATCTGACGATTGTTTCCGTAATAGATACCATAAGCTGAAGTTGCAGCACCACCGAAGTTAGTGATCGTATTGTTTGAAATGTTATTTAATGTATCATTTAAACACTCACCTGTAGTTGAAACAACATTCGGGTTAGCACCTAAACGGATACCTATATAACAGTTGTTAAGCGTGTTATTTGTAATGGAAACTTTATTACGAGCTGCTTGAGCAGTTGTCGTATAAGTTGAGTTAGTGAAACCAGTTGTACTTAAGTTATCGTGGTTTGCTACATAAATACCATTACCTGCTGTAAATGCTGCAGCTAAAGCAATATTACAATTAGTGATTGTAACATTATTAGCTCCATTATTACCATCGCACTTCAATACTGCATATCCCCACTCCATACGAGTAGCAGCTGTAGTATTACCAGCAGATTCTGTTAAGTTGATGCCATCGATTGTTACATTATCAGCACCGGTGATAACGAAGATACCATCGATTGATGTTGATGCACCAACTGGAGCTGTTAATACTGGATTAGCACCCGCACCTGATTTCTGGATAGTAATTGTTTGTGCAGGACCTGACTGCAAGTTAGCAGCAAGCGCACACATTTTTAATTGATATCCACCAGTTGGAGCCGTTTCAGTATAACCAGCAGGAACGTTGATTGTAACGTTTCCGCTAACACCATAAGTATTTAAATGTGTAATCGCACTTGCTACTGTTGGGAATGAACCACAACCAGCACCAATTGAATATGTACCACTTAAAGCACTTCCTGCAAATGTTAAAGATCCAGTTGCAGTACAACCATATTGATCAGTAACTGTAGCAGTATATGTTCCTGGTAAAGTAGCATTTGCAGTAACTGCAGTGCCTAATCCACCATTCCATGAATAAGTAAATGTTCCAGCAATTGAAGGAGTAGCTGTTAATACATTTGTATTTCCAGCAACCCATGATGAACAATCGCCTGTTACTGATACTGTAAATGCAGGAGCTTCAGAAACTGTTACGTTTGAAGTAGCTGTACATCCGTTAGCATCAGTAGTAACTACTGAATAAACACCTACTGCATTTGCAGAAGTAGTATTTGTTGTATCAGTAGCAGTACTGTTAAATGACCATGCATAACTTACAGCTGCTGGAGTTGCAGTAGCTGTTAAAGTTGATGAACCGCCAATACAATAAGAAGTAGCACCTGTAATTGCTACAGATGATGCGTTTACTGTCACTGCAGTTGCAGCAGAAGTAGCTGAACATCCGTTAGCATCTGTATATGTTACAGAATAAGATCCTGTAGTTGATACTGTGATGGCATCCGTTGTTGCAGCGTTACTCCATGTATTTCCACCTACATAATCAGATGTTAATGTTACAGAACCACCTGTACAGAATGTAGTTGCACCAGATGCAGAAACTACTGGAGCAGTTGGTAATGCATTTTCAGTAACTGTAATAGAAGCAGAAGAAGTACAGCCATTAGCTGCAGTTCCAACTACTGAATATGTTCCAGCTGTAGCTGAAATTGCAGCAGTTGTTGCAGTTGTTGACCATACATAAGAAGCAGCTCCACTTGCAGTTAATGATGTAGAACCACCAACGCAATAAGAACTGTTACCTGAAATTGCAACCGTAGGAGTAGTATTAATAGTTAATATTGTTGAAGCAGACTCAATTGAACAAGGATCTCCGCCATCAGGATCAGCAGACGTTAATGTTAACGTTACTGTACCTGCTGCGATATCCGCTGCAGATGGAGTATAGATTGTACCAATTCCAAATGCTGAATCATCAAATAAACCTGTTCCTGAAGTTGACCATGTACCGCTTGTTGTACCGCCTGTGATTGATCCGCTTAAAGTATAATTTAAACCAGAACAAACAGAAGCTGTTGCAGGGGCAGTAACCACTGCAGGATTAGTACAAGGAGCAATACTGAAGTAAGCATCAATTGTATTATTAGCACTGATATTATTAAATGCTTGAGAAGCAGTTAATGTTGCTGCAGGATAAGATGTAGTAACACCATTAACGATGATACTATCAATTTGATAACCTGGATTAGGAGTAACAGTGTATGTTACACTTGAACCACAATTCTGAGTTGATGAAGCAGTGATTGTTCCACCAGCTGCAGCTGTTGCAGTGATTGTATAAGTATCAATTGCAAATGAAGCAGCAATTGTATTGTTTGCTGTTACATTCGTAAATGTATAAGACGAAACAGCACCTACTGAAACGCCATTTACTAATACATCATCAATGTGGTAGCAAGCATTTGCAGTAATTGTAAACGACTTATTGTCTTCACAATTAACTGTATTTGCACCCGCATCTGAAATAGATCCGTTAGCACCTGCAGAAGCTGTTACAGTATAAGAAGCTAATCCTACTGTTGCAGAAGCAGATGTTGTACATCCGTTAGCATCTGTTACAGTATAAGATTGTGTACTTATGCCTTGTGTAAAGCTACCTTCACCTGTATAAGGTGCAGTACCACCTGTTGCAGCAACAATAACCGAAGTTGTTGTTGAAGGACATGTAGTTGCACTTGCAGGAGTTGCAGTTGCTGCTAATACTGCTGGCTGAGCAACAGTTAATGTTGTTGTTGCAGTACAGCTATTAGAATCAGTTGCTACTACTACATATGAACCAGCAGCTAAACCAGTAACTGGAGAAGTTGCAGCTGTTCCATTTAATGTATAAGTATAAGGAGTAATTCCACCAGTAGCACTGAATGAAACTGATCCGTCAGCTACTCCATTACATGTAGCGCTAACTGTTGAACCAGAAGCAACAAGTGCTGTTGGTTGATTTACTGTATAGCTTGATGTAGTTGAACATCCGTTTGCATCCGTTACTTTAACCGAGTAAGTACCAGCAGCTAAACTTGGATATAAACCAGTTGAGTTACCGTTAGCACCGTTTAATGTAAATGCATATGGAGCTGTTGCACCACTTGCCGAAGCAGTGATTGATCCAGTACTTCCACCATTACATAAAACATCAGTTGTTGTTGCTGATAAAACTGGTAATGGATTAGCTGTTACTGAAACGTTTCCAGTGATTGTACATCCACTAGCTGTTGTAGCTGTTAATGTATAAGTTGTTGAAGCGTTAACAGTAGGAGCAACTGTTAGAGTTGTACCAACTACTGAAGCTCCATCACTCCAAGAATACGTTAATGATGGAATTCCACCACCACCACCATTGTTAGATGATGTAATATTTAACATGTATTCTTCACGCTCTCCATAAGAGATGGACATTGTTGGCAAAGTAATTAAACCTTCGTTAACAATAACACGCATTCGAGTTAAACCATTATTTGCAGTTGCAGGGATAGTGAAAGAACCTGTTTCTGTATGCGCCCCCAAAGTATTTACAGTAGCCACATAAACATTCTCACCAGCATCCGCAAAGTCACCGTCGCGGTTATAGTCAATATAAATTGCCATTGAATTGTTATAAGCAGTTGCTCCTTGTAATGAACTCAATGAGAAATTATAAGTTGTACCTACTGATACAGGCACAGTTGCCAATGTTAAATAATTAGCATAACTACCTGCAGTTCCTGTAGCAGTACCAAGAGTACCCGCTAATGAATTGTAAGTAGTAGTGTTATTTAATAATACAGCAGAAGTTGCAGCATTTGTAATTGTTACGTTACCTAAATCTTCATCCGTAGTAGGATTTGTTACTGCCTGAACAGTATAAGTTGTAGGTGCTGCTAAAGGATTATAAAGAGAAGCAGAAACAGAAGAAGTTGTACCCACGCACACCGTTGCTGGTGTTGCTGATGTAGCCATACCAACTCCGTATAATGCATCATCCTGATAAGAACCAGAAGCAGTTGGAGCTGATACTGCATCTGTTGCAGTAACTGTCCAAGCTATAGTAGCATTACTAGGAGAAGCAGCAGCAATTGTTGCTTCCCAAATATTACCACTTGTATTTGTCATGGTAATTGGCGTTTGCGCCACACCATTTAAGTTGTATGATAAAACTACTGAAGTAATTGCATTAGTTCCAGCTACAACTGTAGCAGTAATCGTATGTGCAATAGCAGTACAAGAAGCTCCTGTTGCAGATGCACTTGTAATTGAAACTGGAATGATAGGCACCCCATCAAATTCATCGGCTCCAATATCAAATGATAATGCACCACCGTTTACAGAACCTGCAGGACCTGGACGAGCTTGTCCATCAAAGTCAGTATTGAATGAAGTTGCCATACCACCCGACTCTAATAAAGAAGAGACTGACCCATTAATATGTAAGTCAGATGCAGAAACAAACGAAGGATTAATGTTATAAGATGTACCATCTTTTCCAACAGCTGTTTTCCAAGCCGAGAAAGTAGTTTGCGGAGTTGATGCAGCTGAAAAACCTAGAGCACCTGAAGGTACCCAGTAGCAGTTCTTATCCCATATTTGACCACCAGCATAATTACTTGATGTATAAATAGCATTACTATTAACATACATACCAATTGCATTGGTTGATGCATTCGTATTAACAATAATGTTATTTCTAAAATTAACCAATCTTACACCGTTCACATCACATGACAAAGCATAAGAAATAGGATTAACAAAAGTACCAGTTGGATTAGCTGTACTTAATACAATGGTATTATTGCTAAAATCACCAAAGGTCGAACCTGCAGTCATTTTAACACCATAATTGGTAAATGACGAAAGCGCAGTTGCAGTATAATTACATGCTGTAATACGTGTAATGATGTTATTATAAAAACGCATCGAATCACATGAAGTAGCACCAGAGAATAAAACACCGTAAGCACCATAACCACCAGTTGTTGGTTGCTTAACATCATGAATATAGTTGTTGTAGATTTTAGCACCGAAGTTAACCGTACCAATCTCCATCCCTGAAATTGAAGCGGAATATCCTGTTGTACCAGGATCACCTACTCCTACAACCTCGTTACCTCTAACGATAGCAGAACCTGCTTCGTTAGCAGATGTATACGACATAATGATACCACGGGATCCAATATTACCAGCAACTGTACCATCACCCAACACGTTGTTGATGATTTGAAGTCCAGTATTAGGATAAGTAGCAGAAGCACCCACTGCCCATATACCATGGTAACAACGAGTGATTAAGTTATTTTCAAAACGATTATTTAAAGAAGAGTAACCTCCAGTAGAAGATGACGTCGTTGAATAGTTCGACGTGTTAATACCATAAGTAGCAGTAGTACCACCAGAAACACGGTTACCGGTGATAATACAATTTTTAATTGTGTTATTGCTGGCACCATCTAAACCTGTTGTAGAGTTTGAACTCACACGGATACAAGATGCAATCGTTGCAGCTGTTGAAGAGAAACCAATTGTTAAGTTTCTTGTTCCTGCGATTGTTGGATCATCTCCATCAATTGTTACATTATCAGCTCCGCTCAATTCAATGATTGCACGGTTTGCTGTAATGGTTCCACCAATTGTATAGTTACCTCCAAACGGGGTAATTAATACACTTGTGTAGTTTGATGTTGGTCCGCTCTTAGTCAATGCTGTTACAGCACCTGGCTCAGTAGTGTTAGCTACCACCTGTAAGGTAATAGCACCCTGATGGGTACCTGCATTGATAGCAGCAAACGCAGCGCTCACTGTGGCATAGCTTCCTGAGGTTGTACCTGCAGTAGCTGTAACCAAGACATTTTGCGCATCAGCAGTGAAAGAAAGCAAGGCTACCACAAGGGTAAGAGCCAATGCCTTCAACCAACGCCAAAAGCCCCCTTGGGAGCCGCTTGATGTGAAGTTAGTTTTTGTCATAATTATGTTAGTTTGTTTGTTTTATTATTTTTTTCTTAAGCTTGATATTTCTCCTCTGAAGCATAGTTGAACATTGGAGCATATAAAGAAGCTGTACGAGACACGTTCGTCACATCAGCCAATAAATAAAGAAGGAAGCTTTCTTGCTTTGCACCACCATTTAAAACCGCCACAACATCATTCCCTACAGGTGCCGATCCAGAACCATGGGTTCCAAATACAGAATTTCCAGAAAATAAAATCCCGCCATTACGAGTGCGGGAGGTACTAACAATAGATAACAATTCACCTGAATTATTAGATTCAGATGATCCTAACTGCCCGGCAGACACGCCTGAAAAAGCCGGGCTTGCTACAATGTTGGTGTTGCTCTCCGTAAGAGAACCCGAAGCATTGTTTCCTGCTACCGCCGAAGCAACATAGCAAACAAACAATGACACCAACATCAGAACACGACCAACCTCTCTTGAGGCGCCTTTCTGATTCTCTTGGTTCATACTTTTAATCATTTATTTAAATTTTAGTTTTATATATTTATTTTTTTCTTTCTATTTAATCTGTCTTTTTTAAGAGACAAATTGATTATTTTTTATTTACAATTTAATAGCGTTATGATATTAAATAATCGCTATTCAATTTTTTATTTTTCAACCTCTGATAAGATTTTGCGAATACTTTTTCAGATTATACTCGGGAAAGGCAAATTAATTTGACTCTCATTTGTAAATGCAATTTAGGGCATATAACTTTCTAATGCAAGATTCTGTGATTTTTTTCACCCAACGAAAGAAGTTGTTAACCAAATTGCTGTTGATTTTCAGCTAAATAAATAATGAACAATTCGAAATAGTGGGCCTTGTTACGCGAAAAAACCTGTTAGGTTTCCTAAAAAACATAGGGGCTAGCACTCATTTTTAACTCAATATTCTTCAACCCTACAATTTTATTCAAAAATCATGAGTGAATACCTTGATAGGCATGGGTGGAAGCACTTATTTAATTTGCTAATGTGCTTCCCGAGGCATCGGGATTGAAAATTTGCTTCCCGAGGCATCGGGATTGAAAATGTGCTCGCGAGGCGGTCCCTGAGGGACTCGAAGGGCTTCGCGATGGGATAATTTGAAAATGTGCTAATTTGCTAATGTGCTAATTTGCTTCCCGAGGCATCGGGATTGAAAATTTGAAAATGTGCTAATGTGCTAATTTGATAATTTGATAATTTGAAAATGTGCTTCCCGAGGCGTCGGGATTGAAAATGTGCTAATTTGATAATTTGATAATTTGATAATTTGAAATATGATTGCGGGTTCAGTGGGAAATTAAAGTGACATGGGCTAGTTTTAATTAGCATATTGCCACATCGCGAAGCCTCGCGAGCAAATTCGCCTTCCCTAGGAGGATTAAAATACAAATCCCTTCCCAGCCAGATCATCCACCACCATTCGAATTCCTTTGTCAAGATCGATGGTATGTTTCCAGCCTAGACTGTTAATCAAACCAACATCTAATAATTTGCGAGGTGTACCGTTCGGTTTATCCGTATTAAAAATCAACTGGCCTTCATACCCTATTACTTCTTTAATCTTATGAGCTAGCTCTCCAATGGTCACATCCACCCCGGTTCCAACATTTACATGTCCTTCGCCATCATAATTTTCCATCAGAAAAAAACAAGCTTCTGCCAGGTCTTCTACATGTAAAAACTCGCGTTTAGGTGTACCCGTTCCCCATATTTCAACAACGGAAGTATTATTCATTTTAGCCTCGTAAAACTTACGAATCAACGCAGGTAATACATGCGAATTATTTAAATCATAATTATCATTTGGTCCGTACAAATTAGTAGGCATGGCACTTATAAAATTACAACCATACTGCCTCTTATACGACTCCGCCATTTTTAATCCTGCAATTTTAGCAATGGCGTAAGGCTCGTTGGTTTGCTCCAGGTAGCCATTCAATAAGTAAGATTCTTTTATCGGCTGTTCGCACATCTTAGGGTAAATACACGATGAACCTAAGAACAATAATTTCTTTACTCCATTACTATAAGCCGCGTGAATCACATTACTCTGAATCATCAGATTCTCATAAATGAATTGTCCGCGGTAAACATTGTTGGCAACAATCCCACCTACTTTTGCTGCTGCTAAAAACACAAAATCAGGTTTCTGCTCTTCAAAAAAAGTATTTACTGATTGCTGATTTCTTAAATCAAGCTCCGCCGAGGTTCGGGTAATAATATTCGAAAATCCTTTAGCCGCTAAATTTCTAACAATAGCCGAGCCCACCATACCACGATGTCCGGCAACAAAAATTTTTGAATCCTTTTGCATCACTCGTTGTAGTTTAATACATCATGACCACCATCGCGCAAGAATTTATCCTTCTTAAATATGACTAAATCGGCAGCCACCATTTCCTTAACAATAGCAGGTAAATCGTATTTAGGTTGCCAGTTTAATTGTTTCTTCGCTTTAGCAGGATCACCAATTAATATGTCTACTTCAGCAGGACGATAATAGCGTTTATCAATCGCCACAACTACCTGTCCAACCGGCACTTGGTATTCTTTATTGGTACATTCGGCCACTTTCCCAACCTCATTTTCTTCACTTCCCTCCCATTGAATTTTAATTCCAACTTCAGCAAACGACATATTAATAAAGTCTCGAACAGTGGTTGTTACTCCTGTTGCTATGACATAATCTTCTGGCTTTTCTTGTTGCAACATTAAATACATTGCTTCCACATAATCTTTTGCATGCCCCCAATCGCGCTTGGCATCAATGTTACCCACAAACACTTTGTCTTGTAACCCAAGTGCAATTCTTGCAACAGCGCGAGTTATCTTACGCGTCACAAATGTTTCTCCTCGTAATGGCGATTCATGGTTGAACAAGATACCGTTTACCGCAAACATATTATACGACTCACGATAGTTAACAAAGATCCAATAGGCATACAACTTAGCTACTGCATAAGGGGAACGTGGGTAAAAAGGAGTTGATTCGCGCTGCGGAATTTCTTGCACTAATCCGTAAAGCTCCGAAGTAGAAGCCTGGTAAATTTTACATTTATCTGTTAGATTTAACATGCGCACCGCCTCCAAAATTCTTAAAGCGCCAAGCGCGTCAGCATTGGCGGTATATTCAGGAGAATTAAAACTCACATGCACGTGTGACATGGCACCGAGATTATAAATTTCATCGGGCATCACTTCGCTGATGATGCGAATGATATTGACAGAGTCGGTTAAATCGCCATAATGTAATTTGAAACGTACGCCTTGCTCATGAGGATCAGCATATAAATGATCAATTCGCTGCGTATTAAAAAGTGAACTTCGGCGTTTGATACCATGCACCTCGTAGCCTTTTGCCAACAATAGTTCGGCTAAATAGGCCCCATCTTGACCTGTAATTCCTGTAATTAAAGCTTTTTTCATCTTAAACGTTCTATAAACTTAGATATCGATGCAAAATTACCTTTAATGTTAGCTTATAACTTCCGACTAATAAAATATAATTCACAACCAATTGCTGATAACAATTTCATTCTGAAGCAATCGATGGAATACACTCGAATACCTTTGCTGTTACATTGATTGTTCAATTTCTTTCGATAAAATGGGACAAGCAAAATATTTTTAAAGAACTAAAACTAAAATTAAGGTTCAGCGTAAAACGCCACCTGTTGTTTACAATACAATAAATTCAAGTATGGAAAAGAAAATGGGCGCTAACAATCTTATTGATTCGAAAGACATCAAAAAAGGTTTATCTACTATTACCAAAAACTGGTATTGGTTTGCAATTTTTATTGGACTAGGAGTTATAATCGGTGGAGCATACCTTTATAACGCAACTAAATTTTACGGGGCAACCACAGAGTTATTAATAAAGCCACAAAAAGATCCTTTCAAAGATGCGCTAAGCGAGTCTTTACCAACTGCGCCAAGAAAGGAAGATATTGCCAATGAAGTAAAAATTATTAAGTCGACTAAATTAATCGACGAGACAATAAATAAATTAAACTTAGACATTGGCTATTACATTGAAGGAAGAATAAAAACCGGAGAAGTATACAAAGGAACCCCATTTACAGTAGTAGGCAAACTAACTGACAAGAATTTATATAATGTTCCTTTCGAAATTAAAATTTTAAATCAACAATCATTTATTGTTGAGATAAACACTGACGAATACAAATTCAAGCGCCAATCTAAATTTGGCGTTCCTGTAATCAATGAAAAATTTTCATTCATTGTAAATCCCGATTCTACTATTATAAATCGCAATGCTAAAATTAGTGAAATTCCATATATATTTAAATTTAAAGATCATGATAAACTAATTAAGAAATATCAAGATGCTTTAACAATTGAAAAAGATCAAACAGCAACTGTTATTAAAATTTCTTTAGAAGATGAGGTAGAAGACAAAGCAGTTGATTTCTTAAATACACTTATCAATAATTACATTGAAAATTCTGTTGAAGTACAAAAAACAGTTAATGAAAATACAGTGCGTTTTATTGATGCTCAATTAGCCGATGTAGAAAATCAATTGAATAATGTTGAAAGCAATCTTGAATCGTTTCAAAAAAGTCGTACAACATTAAACCTAGGTGAAGAGTCAGGTATGTTATTTCAACGTGTTGTTGATTTTGATTCTGAAAAAGCAAGAATGAATATTCAGCTGAAGTCGGTAGATATGATGTATGATTATCTAACGAATTCAAACGGAGAGAATATGGCTATCTCTCCTTCTGTTTTAGCAGAAGCAAACGACCCAGGGTTGCAAGGTGCATTTGATGAATTGTATGCATTGCAACAAAAACGTTCTAACTTATTATTTAGCAATACGGAAAGTTCTAAATCAGTTGTAGAAAATGACCAGATGATTTCGCGATCAAAGCAAAAAATATCTGGAATTGTATTAAACATCAGAAAAAACTTAGTTAATAAAATTAATAGCATCAGTGGACAAATCGGTTCTTACAATAGTGCTTTACGTCAGATGCCTTCAACACAACGTGGTATTGTAAATATTAATCGTAATGTAGAGATCTACTCTGAAATTTATAAATTCTTATTAGAAACGAGAGCGCAAACAATCATTGCAAAAGCAAGTATTGTTGCTGATAAAATTGTTTTAGAATCAGCCTATGGCAACGGATTATTACATCCATTACCCGTTATGACATTAGCTGCAGGAATTGGTGGCGGATTGGCATTAGCGTTATTAATTATTTTCTTCAAAGGAATATATTATAATTATGTATTCTCAAAAGAAGATATTAAAGAAGTAACAGAATTACCAATCATTGGTGTTATAGGAAAAAGTAAAGAAGCTGAAGATGAGTATTTAATGGTGGATAAATTCCCTCAAAGTCAAATAGCGGAAGCGTTCCGAGTCATACGAACCAATCTCTCCTACTTTGCTAGTAAGTCGAAGCACAAAGTTATTCTTGTTACTTCAACAATGCCTAGTGAAGGTAAAACTTTCACAGCGGTAAATATTGCAACCATTTTAACAAGAGCAAAAAAGAAAGTAGTGCTATTAGATTTAGATTTACATAAACCTAAACAAGCAAATGCTTTCAATTTACAAAATGATGTTGGTGTAACTTCATACATCGTTGGAAAAGCAACGTTAAATCAGATTACAAAAGATAGTGGAATTGAAGATCTAAAAATAATTTTATCAGGACCACGCACACCAAATGCATCTGAATTAATATTAGATGAGAATCTTGAAAAATTATTAAATGAATTAAAAGAAATTTACGATTACGTAATTGTAGATACACCTCCCGTTGGATTATTGTCAGATGCGCTTGTATTAATGAAGCAATCAGATGTAAATATATTTGTGATGAAAGCAGGTGTTTCTAAACGCGACTTCATTGATATCGCACATCAATTAGTAGAGAAAAACGAAATCAAGCATATGTCGATTGTACTTAACGGAGTAAGCAGTAAAAACATTCCGTCAGGTTATGGCGCAGGTTACTACTCCTAATAACTGAATTAATATAAATGGAGGAGCACGAAGTTGACAGAAGCAACGCACTGTCAAAGGCAATAAAAAGTTTGAAAGTTCATTTAACATCTTCTCAAAAAAAGAAGATGATTGGACTTTCTATTTTAATTTTTATTTCAGCAATACTCGATGTATTCGGACTTGCTTCGATTCTTCCATTAGTAAAATTAGCTACTGAGCCTGGTCTTATTTTAAAAAACAAAATACTGTTTAGTATTTACAATGCTGGACATTTTACTAATGAAAAAAACTTCTTGCTGTTTACAATCATCAGTGTATTTCTTTTCTTTTTATTCAAAACACTTTTCGGATTATTTGTAAACTACCTGCAAACAAAGTTTAGTACTGAAGTTGCTTATGGAATTACTAAACGTCAGTTTGAAAAATATTTCGGATTGAACTATTATCAATTCTCGAACATAAAAAGCAGTAGTATCATCCATCATGTTATTAATAATCCAATATCGTATATCACATGGGTGGTATTACCTTTAATAATGCTGTTGTCAGAAATAATTATTGTATTATTAATTGTTGGTGGCATTGCCATCTATGATTTTAAATTATTTGTTTTTATTTCTATAATCATTGGACCCGCTACCTGGTTAATTTATCGCTTGCTAAAAAACAAATCATCTCATATAGGATTAGAGATGAATAAAATTTTCCCACAATCAATGGGAACATTAAATCAAACAGTTCTTGGTTATGTTGACATTAAACTAGCGAACAAAGAAGAGTTTTATAAAAATAAATTTTTACGATTACAAAAAAGCTATCATGCGCTTAACATGAAATCGTATTTACATAATTTAATTCCGATGCGTGCAAATGAAATGGTAGCATTAAGTGGAGTTATTTTAATTTTTATTTATGCGATATTCTTAACTGATAATACTGCATCTGCTGTTGTGATGATAAGTTTATTTGCAGCAGCTGCATATCGATTGATGCCTTCCTTGAATAGAATTATCAGCTCGATGGTTTACATTCAAAAAAATCTAGGGGCATTAGAAAATCTAAATTTATATCAGGATACAATTAATAAATCAGAAGTTAATCAAGAAGAAATTAAATTTAGTGAATCAATCAATCTTGAAAACATTTTTTTCAAGTTTCCCAACCAGACAAACAACATCTTAAACGATGTAAGCTTATCAATAAAGAAAGGAGAAAAGATTGGAATCATTGGTTCATCAGGATCAGGGAAAACAACCTTAATAAATATCCTCTTAAAATTTCACAATGATTTTAAGGGTGCAATTAGAATAGATAACACCGTTTTAAATGACGAACATTTAAAAAGCTGGAGAAAATTAATTGGCTATGTGAAGCAGGATATTTTTTTAATGGATGCTTCAATTCTTGACAATATCACATTTAATGATTCAAATCCTGATCAAGAAAGATTAAAAAGTGCTGTTGAACAATCATCATTAACTTCTTTTATCAATAGTTTGCCAGAAGGACTAAATACTAAAATTGGTGAAAGAGGTTCTTCACTATCAGGAGGTCAAAAACAACGATTAAGTATAGCGCGTTCGTTATATCGCAATGCTGAAATACTCATTTTCGATGAAGCAACATCGGCACTTGATAATCAAACTGAACAAGAGGTAAGTGATGCAATTGATCAATTATCAAATACCCAAAAAACAATTATCATTATTGCGCATCGATTAACAACTTTAAAAAATTGTGATCGCATTTATGAATTGAAGGAAGGTAAAATTGTGGCCGTTCATCAATATGCCGACTTAATTAAAAACATCATTTAAATGAATAATAAAATACTCATTGTAGTAGGAACACGACCGAATTTCATAAAGATCACTCGCTTTAAAAAAGTGAATGAAGCAATGGGGAATCCGTTCGAAATAAAAATTGTACATACAGGTCAGCATTACGATAGTAAAATGGCGGATGTGTTTTTTACGCAATTTGAATTAGAACCTGATTACTATTTAAACATTCCTCAAGCATCGGCCAATACACAAATAGGAGAAATAATCATTCGATTAGAAAAAGTAATTGAAGAATTTAATCCTGCAGTAGTAGTAGCAGTTGGCGACGTAAACTCAACATTTGCTGCAGCATTTGCAGGACATAAACTTAATCGTATAGTGGCTCATCTTGAAAGTGGCTTACGCAGTTATGATCGTTCGATGCCAGAAGAGATTAATCGTTTGCTAACAGACGAAATTGCCGATTACTTTTTTGTAACTGAACAAAGCGGATATGATAATCTGATTAAAGAAAGAAAGAATAAAGATGCTATCATCTTCGTTGGTAACACGATGATTGATACACTTGTTGAATTTGAAAATAAAATTCAGGAAAGTAAAATTCTTGACGAGTATCAGATAAAAGAAAAAGGATATGTATTAATGACCATGCATAGACCAGCAACGGTTGATTCAGAAGAAGGATTGACTAAATTATTAGAGATTATTGAATATGTAAATCAACACCATCATTTAGTTTTTCCGATACATCCTCGCACGCTATCTAAACTACAACAATTTGGTTTAATGGAAAGAGTAAAATCTAATCCTATGATAATACTCACCGAACCATTAGATTATTTTGCGTTCCAAAAGTTAATAGCAGGATGTAGCTTTGTTATTACTGATAGTGGCGGCATCCAAGAAGAAACCACTTTTAGAAGCGTTCCTTGCTTAACACTCCGACCAAATACAGAACGACCATCAACTGTATGGATTGGCACTAATGAACTTGTTCCTTTTGAAATTGAAAAAGTACAAGAAAAAATTAATGAGATTAATACAAACACCTATAAGAAAGGGGCAATTCCACCGATGTGGGATGGATTTTCTACTGAAAGAATTTTAGAAGAATTTAAAATAATTTTGCAGATGTAAGAACCACACTCCCCCTACCGTTACCGATTATGCACATTACCAAGAGAGAAGGCTTAACTAACCTTTCTAGTATTTCTTTATTTCCATTTCAGTTTTCAAATTCTTATGCTGATTTTATAAAGCATCATTTTGGAAATGAGGTATGCTATTTTGAAAAAAATGAGATAATTGTTCCTTTTGAGATTACTGGTAATCGATATTTTCAACAAATCAAATTACTTTCAGCACCTCATCGTGCAAACAAAGTAATAACCAGTGAAGAATCAATATCTTTTTTTAATGACTTACAACAAGAATTAAAAAATACGGGTAAGTATATTCGAATTGTACAGCCACATCCGATGGCATTTACCTCTGAAAAACCAGTAGAAAGTAAGTTCTGTGAATTTGGAACTTACATTACAACATTACAAAATAAAACAGACGATGAAATACTAAATTCATTCGATGTTAAATATAAAAAAGCCATTCAACATTGCAGTAAAAACGGTGGACGTATTATAATTGATAATAATGCATTGAATGAATTTTATAGCGTTTATCTTAATACTTGCAAAAGGGCAAATATTTACTACGATAGCTTAACTTATTTTAAAAATCTTATCGCTTATTTACCTGATAACACCATCACAGCAATTATTAAAGATGAAGAAGGGTTAACAATAGGAGCGGCGTTTTTTATCTTTGATAATCATCGTACGTACTGTACGCATGCAGGATCTATAGGAGGAAGTAAGCTTTATGGCGCAATGAAACATTTACATTTTGAAGTGATGAAATGGATGCGCGATAAGAATGTAAAAGAATACGATTTAACGGGTGTTAGAATTAACTCTAACAATGAAACATTAGAAGGTATTTTCAAATTCAAAAAAGGATTTGGTGGAGATTTGAAGCAAGGATATTTATGGAAATCTGATTTAATAAAATGGAAATGTCAGTTATATGATTTGTTGGTTTTATTAAAATCGAAAGGCAAAAAACATCAAGATATAATCGACCAGGAACAATGATAAATAAACTATTTTTCTTTTTTACGAATAACAGATTTGTCAATTCAATTTTGATTTTTTTAAAATTGGATCGATGGATGACTGATAAATTTGGTATTTACAAACGTATCAGAATAAACAAAAAATTAAGTCCGCAAGAAATGGCAGGTTTTTCAAATGTACCGCATATCAATGAAGCAATTAATAAAACACATACGCAATTAATCTATTTTATAAATGAACATCTTCGAAAAAATGATGAGATTTTAGATATAGGCTGTGGTGCAGGTGCTTATTTAAAAAACTTTAACGAAGATTATTTTTGCACTGGAATTGATGTCAACAAGGACATGATAGAGCGAGGGAAAAAAGATCTTCCGAATGTCAATTTTATTCTGGGTAGTTTTTTAGACCAACATTTCAGTAAAAAATTTCATGCTATTTATTGTATTAGTGTACTTGAATTTATCCCGCCAAGTCAGTTAGATTTGTTTTTCAAAAAAGTTTCTGATTACTTAGAAGAAGGTGGACTTCTATTCTTACACTACCCACCTGCTCTTAAAAAATCTGATTTATACTACCCTGATTTATATTACATTGAATATGCTCCTAAAGTCGTAGAAAATGCAGCAAGTAATTATCTACAAATTGTAAAACATGAGCAAGCATTTAATGGAAGAAAGTTTTCGGAATATGATCCAAAGCCTTATGGAAAAGGGGAACGCATCTTTACGAATGCATATCTTATGATTGCAAAAAAATAAAATCTACTTTTCATGAAAAAAGAAAAACACCTTTTATTCACTTTTGACTATGAACTCTTTCTCGGAGAGCGAAGTGGTAATGTTATAGACAGTGTAATTGAGCCAACTCAACATATTTTAAATCTTCTTGAAGAATATAACATCAAAGCCATATTTTTTGTCGATACAACATGGCTCATTAAACTAAAAGAACTTTCAGAAAATTGTCCTGCCTGTAAAAACAAATTACAACTAATCTCTTCGCAGATAATCAATATTATTAAACAAGGTCATGATGTTTTCCCACATTTACATCCTCATTGGATGGATGCTATTTATGACCCTCAAAAAGACGAATTTAACTTACAGAATATTACTCATTATCGAATTAATCAGTTGAATCAAGAAGAAATAAAAAACATTTTTGATTCATCAATCGCTATTCTAAAAGAGATTATTCATTATGATTTTCCAGATTATAAAATCAATGGATTCAGGGCTGGTGGATGGTCTATTCAACCATTCGAGGTATTTAAAGAGAGTTTTCAAAAGCATAATATCGTTTATGATTTTAGTGTAATGCCCCTTGTTTATCAATTTACTGATGCTCAACATTTCGATTTTAGCACCTGTATAAAAAGTAACATCTATCGATTTTCCGATAAAGTAGAAGAACAAGATGATAAAGGAAACTTTATAGAAATCACAAGCGATATCATTTACATCGAACCATGGAGAAAATTCATCGATAAAATTTACTTAAAACTCTTGTATAAAGTATTAGACGACAGTACACATTTGAAAGGTATTGGAGTACGTTCTAATGAAATCAGTATAAAACCGAAATCACCATTCGGAATTAATTTGGCAACATCAAATTACGAACGTGTTTCGATTGAACTACTGACAAGAATAAAATTAGCTAACTATAAGAAGTTAATCAACAACCAAGAGTTTGTACAGTTTGTCTCACACCCTAAAATACTTACCAAACACAACATAAAAATGTTGAAATGTTTGTTAAAATTCACTAACAAACATTTTACTATCAATAGCGAATTTAGGTATTTTTCAAGTATCAAAATAAAACCAATTACCCATCCAGGCGACTTAAATAGCCATTCCCATCCTGTTACTACTATTGGCGGCTTAAGCACTGAAAACATGTCAACTATATCAGTTGTAATACCCTGCTACAATGTGGCAACTTACATAAAGGAAGCTATTGAATCTGTAATTCAACAAACTAAACCATGTGAGGAGATTATTTGTGTTGATGATTGCTCATCAGATACTACTGTTACTATCATTAAAGAATTGCAAAATCAATATCCAACAATAATTAAGTTACTACAAAACGAAAAAAATGAAGGGGCAAACCATTCGCGCAATAAAGGTTTAAACGCAGCGACGAGTGAATTTATCCAATTTTTTGATGCTGATGATTTATTACTTCCAACAAAATTTGAGCATCAGCTTTCATTAATTGAAAAATCAAATAATTCAATTGATATCGTTGTAAATAGTTTTAAGAAAAGAAATCTTGTTGGTGTTGACACGCTTTATAATTTTGAAAGTGACGATGCCTGGAATAGTTTAATGCGAGGCCGATTAGGTGTAACTACAGCCAATTTATTTAGAAAAAGTGCAATCCTATCAGCTGGTGAATGGAATGAAAATTTGAAGAGCAGTCAGGAATATGATTTGATGTTTCGTATGTTAAAGAACGGAGCTAAAGTTAAAATTGACGATACCGTACTAAACATTAACAGAGAACGTGCATCAGGATCAATTACAAAATCGAATCCCGAAGCAAAATGGATACGCTTTATAAATTTACGTGTGAGCATTTACAATTATCTACATGAAAACGATTTGCTAACTGATAAAATTAAAACTACTTATTTAAGTGAAGTTTTTAATTCTATTCGCATAATTTATTACTACAATAAAATGGAGGCTATCGATTTACACCGAAAATTTATTGAGCCTATTGGCAAACCAACACCCACCCATTCGAATTCTAATAAATACTTGGTTATTTACAATTTATTTGGATTTAAGTTTGCGCAAATAATTGCAACACTTCTGCATCCTCAAAAACCCTATTAACTAATCGATGATTTACCTTACCTACGGCGAACCTCCTTCAGGCGTATTTTTTAGTCAGGTAACTGATGTATTAAACTACCTCGATCAAAAGCACAATACATCCATTCGTTTAGTAGCCTTTATTTCATTGCACGATTTTTCAAATAAGAAAAAAGAAATACTATCGAAACGTGGTAACGCGATCGTATTACCGATGTTGCCCAAAGCACCTTACTGGAAATTCAATAGTATTATTCTTTGGTTTATTTGTTTGCTTTTACAACCAACAGCTATCATTGCTAGAAATGTAATTGCCGCAAACATGGCCTTGCTTGTTAGAAATAAATGCAGTGTAAAAAAAGTTTGTTTCGATGGACGTGGCGCTATGAAAGCAGAGTGGACAGAATATCCCATCACGGTCCCATCAAATTGGAAAAAGAATATTCCTCAGCTCGAAAGCAATGCAGTGAACAAAAGTGATTTTCGAATAGCAGTTACTCAAAAATTAGTAGAGCACTGGCAAAGTGAATATCATTATGCGTCTACAAAACATGTAGTTATTCCGTGTACATTGAACAGTAACTTTATTGTTAATGAACTATCCGAAGAGTTGGTTAATCCAATTCGCACCACTTACCATTTCAAAGCAGAAGATTTAGTTCTGGTATATTCCGGATCTGTTTCAGGATGGCAATCGTTTTCGTTATTGAAACCATTGATGTTAAATTTTTTATCAGAAAGTCAACATCACAAACTCGTTTTTTTATCGAACGAAGATGTGATGATACAAGAATTAACTGCAGCATTCCCAAATCAGGTTAGCCGTAGATGGCTTAAACATGAAGAGGTAACCTCATTCCTGCTTGCGTGCGACTGGGGTATTTTAATCAGGGAGCAATCGGTAACTAATAAAGTAGCCTCTCCAACTAAATTTGCTGAGTACTTGAGTGCTGGATTGCCTGTTATTATCTCTGAAAACTTAGGCGATTACACCGAATTCGTAAAAAATAATGACTGTGGTATCATTTATTCGGAACAAAAATCCCTTTCTATCAGTAAAAAGCCATTCTCAGAAAGAAACAGACTCATCCATTTGGTTCAACAGAACTGGACAAAGTCTGCGCAGGATGGGCAGTATAAAAAATTAATTGAAGAGCTACTATGAAAACTTTAGTAACCGGAGGTGCCGGCTTTATTGGATGTGCAGTAATTGACAAACTACAACGCGCAGGCGATGAAATTTTTGTAATTGATAATTTATCCTTTGGCAAGCGTGAATTCATAAACATCGATGATGCTCATTTTTTTCAAGCAGATATTTTAGATGCACCAACTATTGACAAAATCTTCAATGCTGTTCGACCTGATCGTGTAATTCATTTAGCTGCCGTTCATTTTATTCCTTATTGCAATCAGCATCCTTTTGAGTCAAGTAATATCAATATCAGAGGAACAATTCATATTTTAAATGCATGTAAAAAATATCAGGTTCAAAAAGTATTTTTTGCTTCTACTGCAGCAGTATATCCAATCTATGACGAAGCAGTTTCTGAAAATCACCCTACAGGACCAATGGATATTTACGGATTAAGCAAACTAACAGGAGAGCATTTATGCAATGAATTTCATTTGCAGACAGGCGTACCCGTTATAATATGCCGTTTCTTTAATGCATTTGGTCCGAATGAAACGAACCCGCATTTGATTCCTGAAATTCAAAATCAAGTAAACTCCGGATTACGTAAAATAAAACTAGGCAACTTAACACCTAAGCGTGATTTCATTCATACTTCGGATATGGCAAATGCTGTACATTCATTGATGAGTTACGATAATAAAGGAATTGATATTTATAATTTAGGTAGAGGAATTGAATATTCAGTAACTGAAATTGTTGATGCCTTCTCTCGTCAGTTAGGAGAAAAGATTGAAATAGAAGTAGACGAATCGCGTGTACGAAAAGTGGAGCGTATGCATTTATTAGCTGATGTAAGTAAGTTAAAGTCAACAGGCTGGCAACCACTCATTGGTATTGACGAAGGAATTGCAACATTGATAAATAAATAAGCAGTGAAACGACAGCTTCTTTTTTGTACGGATGGAATCTTCCCGCATGCTGTTGGTGGAATGCAAAAGCATTCACTCTTATTAATTGAACAATTAGTTAAGTATACTGACTGGGAAATTATTGTTATTCATCCGCACAAAGAAAATGTGTTGGATCCAAAATGGAATGTTAAAGAAATTTCTATTCCTTTTGATTTCAATGGATTTTATATTTGGAAGCAATATCAATATTCAAAAAAAATTAGTGAAATAGTAATGCAGTATCCTGAAGCAATTGTATATGCACAAGGATTTGCTGTTTTACATGATTTAAAAAAATTTGGTAATCGTGTTATTGTAAACCAGCATGGCCTAGAACCTTTTCAAGGGTTAACAAGTAACGATCGATTAAAAACACTCCCTATGCGAATGATGGAACGTTATCAGTTCAATCATGCAGCTAAAGTGATATCGTTAGGTGGGCGATTAACAAGCATATTGAAGAACGAAATATATTATTCGAACGATAAGATTGTAGTCATCCCCAATGCCGTTTACGAATGTGAATTACCAACTAAGAATTTCGAAGCAGAGGAATTAAATCTTTTGTATGTAGGGAGATTTGCCTTTAACAAAGGAATTGATGTCTTGCTTGAATCCATCAAAACATTGAATCGTGATGGCTATAAATCAAAATTAAAATTTTATGTAGTGGGCAAAGGCCCGCTTTACGAAAAGTATACTTCCGAGTATCAATTCGAAAATGTAGAATATGTTGGATTTGCATCCGAAGAGCGATTAAAAGAATTATACGAAACCTGCGATTTATTTGTATTTCCAACACTATTTGAAGGAATGCCAACGGTAGTATTAGAAGCAATGGTTCACGGAATGCCAGTTATTGTTTCCGATACAGGAGCAACCGCTGAGTTAGTAAATAGTAAAAATGGATACCTTGTAGATGCAGGCGATAAAAGAGCTTTTAAATCGGCTATTCAAGCGTATTATCAACTTAGTGCTGATGATAAAAGAAAAATGTCGGAGGAGTCGCGAACTAAAGTAATGAATAATTTCACTTGGGATATTGTTGGTCGTAAGCATATCGAATTATTTGAGTCAATGCTTCCATCGAATCCGCTCAGTAAGCTATAAATATTATAACACCATGTTGCAATTTTTAAAAGAGAATAATCAGTTTTACATCGTTATCCTGCTTTGGTTAATGGGTGGAATTATTGCTCCAGAAATTGCCATGGGTCTTGTTCCATTAGGATTGATTCTCTTCAAAAGAAAAGGCATGTATGCAGAGATGATTGTATCGTTTGCCATCTTACTTTTCTTCAGTGATAACCGCCAGCCAGAGTTTGTTTTTGCAGGTAAATCGAAAGACATTGCATTAATTGTTATGTCTGCCTTTGTTTTATTAGACACAAAATCATTTAAAGAGAAAAGTAAAATATGGTATCCCTTTTTAGGGTTTTTTATACTTGCATTTATAGTCGTATTTCGCAATCCAATTCCGATGCTTGCGTTTCAAAAAACACTTTCGTTTTTACTCATGTTTGCTTTAATTCCAAATTATGTTACACATGAATTAGCAAAAGACGAAGGCAAGCATTTATTAAGGTTGTGGATCTGGTCAGGCACATTAGTATTACTAGCAGGTTTTATGGTAGCGATTATAATGCCTGTAGATTATACTTTTTTAGTTGGTCGTTATAATGGGTTAATGGGTAATCCAAATGGTATCGGTTCCTTCGCCACTATTTTCTTTGCGTTGATTATGCTAACGCTACAAAAGCATCCAAAATTATTTACCTTACCTCAGTTAATATTAATCTTCGGAACACTTGCACTTTCTGTTTTATTATCTGAATCAAGAAATAGTATTTTCTCTATTCTGATATTCTTATTCTTTGCAAGGTTCTATAAAATGTCGCCAATGCTTGGCTTTGTCATTCTATTAATTACAGGATTAATGTATCAAATCATCACCGATAATCTCCCACTCATCGTTAACACGTTAGGATTAGGTTCTTATTTACGTGTTGAACATTTAGAGGATGGATCAGGTCGTTTGATTGCATGGCAGTTTGGTTGGGAAAATATTCAAGACGCCTTTTTATTAGGTCGTGGATTCTCCTATGAAGAAACATTATTTGAGATTAATCAGAAATGGTTGCAAAGTCAAGGCACCCTCGGTGGTGTACACAATACGTACCTTGCCCTTTGGTTGAATACAGGTTTGATAGGATTAATGCTTTATATGTATGGCTTGCTCACAAATTTCTTTAAGAGCATTACGTATAATTATTTATCACTACCTACCCTATTTGCATTTTTATTTTCCTGTACGTTCGAAGCCTGGTTTCAAGGATCACTGAATCCTTTTACCATTATGGCGTTAGCATGTATTTCCTTATTACACTTTAGAAATGTCGAGAAAAAAGAAAATCCTATTCCTGTACTTTGAGTTGGCAGGCTATACGATAGCTTGCATGCGACATCTCGCAGATAAATGTAATGCAGAGGTTCATGTAGTGAATTACCCTGTTAATAGTGTTGCTCCTTTTGAATTTTCATTTGGAGAAAATATTACTACTTATAACCGACCAGACTATTCAACCGAAAAATTAATTCAACTAACGGAAGGCATTAACCCCGATTTGATTTATGTATGTGGATGGGCAGACAAAGGATATTTAGCCGTTTGTAAGCATATCAAAAAGAGTATTCCAGTAGTGATGACGTTGGATAATATCTGGAAAGGAAATTTAAAGCAACGTATAGCAACATTCATTGCTCCGTTTTATTTGCAAAAATTATTTACACATTGTTGGGTACCAGGCGAACCAAATGCGGAATACGCAAAGCGTTTAGGATTTAAAAGCAATCAGCTATTACAAGGAATGTATTGTGCAGATGTTGATTTATATAATAACTATTACAATCAAACAAAAGCATCAAAAGAAAATAAATTCCCTCATCGATTTATATTCGTAGGAAGATACACTGAGTTGAAAGGCACGAATGAACTATGGAATGTGTTTTCGAATTTAACTGATGAAGAAAGAAAAGGATGGGAATTGTATTGCTTAGGCAAAGGACATCTCGAAGAAAATTTTCCGAAAAAATCATTCATAAAAAACGTTGGATTTGTACAGCCACATCAATTATCCTCCACGATTAATGATACTGGTGTATTTATTCTTCCAACTCATTATGAACATTGGGGTGTTGTTGTGCAAGAATATGCGCTCGCTGGTTATCCGCTTGTTTGCAGTACTACCACAAGTGCAGCGACAGCGTTTCTGACAGAAAATGAAAACGGCTTTTATTGTGAACCAAAAAATGAAGCATCCTTAAAAGAAGCGATACTTAAAATTATCAATAGTGATGATGCAACATTAATTTCAATGATGCATAAAAGTCATGCAAAAGGGAATTTAAACACTCCTCAAAAGTGGTCAGAATCATTATTGCAATTAATTAAATCATGAGCAGCAAAAAGAAAATACTGGTATTTGTAGATTGGTATTTGCCAGGCTATAAAGCAGGCGGACAAATTCGTTCGGTGGCTGCAATGGCTGGTCATTTAAAAGAAGCGTACGATTTTTATATTGTGACTGGTGATCGCGATTTACATGCAGATGCACCTTATGCAGGAGTACAACTTGACACATGGATTAAATTAAAAGATGGAAGTCATGTGTATTATATCTCGCAAGAGAAAAGAACAAAACAACATTTGAAAAAAATAATGTTTGAAGCGCAAGCGGATATACTTTATTTGAATTCGATGTTTTCTTATTTCTATACCTACCTTCCACTAACTATTCGAAAGAAATTTTTACCTCGAAGAAAAGTGATTTTAGCACCTCGAGGTATGCTTGGTCAAGGAGCATTAAAAATTAAATCGTTAAAGAAAAAGTCCTATTTGTTTTCTACAAAAATGATGGGCTTGTATAATGGAATTACCTTTCATGCGAGTTCAACATCCGAAGAAAAAGAAATACATCAGCAATTTGGAAGAAGAGCGAAAGTACATGTAGCGATTGATCTTGTTGAACCAAGAAAATTAGATTTTGTAGAGCGCATTAAAAATAAAGGAAGCTTAAAAATGATTTTCCTTTCACGAATTTCTCCGAAGAAAAATTTGTTGGGAACATTAAAACTACTCACTAAAGTACCTTCAGGAAATTCAATTGAGTTTGATATTTACGGACCCATAGAAGAAGAAGCATATTGGAATGAATGTAATGCAGTAATTCAAACTATACCATCGCATGTAAAAGTTAATTATAAAGGCATATTAGAAAACTCCGAGGTGATTGATATCATGAGTCGTTACCATCTCAGCATTTTACTTACCTTTAATGAAAACTATGGACATTCAATCGTAGAAAGTATGGCAGCTGGTTGTCCTGTTTTAATTTCAGATCAAACCATCTGGAAAAATTTAGTAGAAAAAAATGCGGGATGGGATATTGCATTAAACAAGGAAAATGAAATTATGAATGCAATGGTGAAAGCTTGTAGTTGGAATCAAGAAGAGTTTAATCAATATAGTCAAGGAGCACTTACCTTTGCACAACAAATATTCGATGATAAAGAAGGTGTTGAACAAAACAAAAAACTATTCGCGTGATGAAGCAAACTGATTTATCAAAATACAACAACGATTGGTACAATCCAGGTGCTGGTAAAATTAAAATAGCACTTTGGTATATTGTGAATGCCTTGTTTTTAATAAACCCTCTGAATCCTTTTGGTAAATTAAAAGTGTTTTTACTTCGACTATTTGGGGCAAAGATTGGAAATGGGGTTGTCATTAAGCAAAGTGTCAATATTAAGTATCCATGGCTGCTGAGTATTGGCGATTATACATGGGTTGGTGAGCGTGTATGGATTGATAATTTAGCGCAGGTGACAATCGGGAAGAATTGCTGCTTAAGTCAGGGAGCCATGATATTATGCGGTAATCATAACTATAAAAAAGAAACATTCGACTTAATCACTGGAGCTATCACCATTGAAGATGGCGCCTGGGTAGGTGCATTATCGATTGTTTGTCCTGGGGTAACACTTAAGACTCATGCAATCCTTTCGGTATCATCCGTTGCAACTGAAACCCTAGAGGCCTATACAATGTATAAGGGCAACCCTGCTCAAAAAATCAGAGAGCGGGTCATATCATAATCAAACCAGTACAATGAAAGTTTCGATAATTACAATTACTTATAATAGTGCTGCAACTGTAGAGGACACGTTGAAGTCGGTTGTTAACCAGGACTACCCCAATATTGAGTATTTAATTATTGATGGTAAGTCGAAGGACAGCACATTGCAAATAGTAGATAAATACAAAGATAAAATTACAAAGATTGTTTCTGAGAAAGACAAAGGCTTATACGATGCTTTGAATAAAGGTATTGGTTTAGCAACTGGAGATATTGTTGGGATGTTGCACTCAGATGATTTATATGCATCGAATCACGTTATCAGTGACATCGTAAAAACGTTTGAAAACAATCCTGGTGCTGAAGGTGTGTATGCCGATTTAGTTTTTGTTGATAGAAACGATATCGATAAAATAACAAGAACATGGGAGTCGGGCGATTACGAAGAGGGTGATTTTTTAAATGGATGGATGCCACCGCACCCTACATTTTTTGTTAGAAAAGAATGCTATGAACGATATGGAGTATTTAATACAACATTACGTTTATCGGCCGATTATGAATTGATGTTACGCATGATTCATAAAAATAAAATCAAGTTAGCTTACCTTCCGAAAGTAGTTGTAAAAATGAGAATGGGTGGCGTTAGCAATGTAAGCTTCTTCGTACGACTAAAAGCAAATATTGAGGACAAGATGGCTTGGAAATTAAATGGAATTAAGCCAGGATTATTCACTCGATTTTTAAAACCGGCGAGTAAGATTATGCAATATTTCAAGAAGGCACCATCTGCTTAAGGAATTATACCCAATAAAAAAGGGGCGATCTCAACGAGACTGCCCCTTTTTCGTTCTATAAAATTGCTCATTCTTTTTTCTTGCGAAACTCTTTCGGTTTTGAAATAGTGAATACACGAGAGATATTAAATCCGAAGTGAATATCACCCTTCGACCATTGTCCATCTGTACCTACCAAATACGAACGTTCATTCATACCTAAAGAATTAGTGAAATGCAATTGGAAAACATGTCCTCCGGTTTCAATATCAAATCCGATTGATAATGGATCATAGTAACCTGTTGGCAAATCAGTAATATGACGGAAATACTCTACCGTTACGGCTAAACGATTGCTCAATTTTAAACGTGAACCTACTCCAATACTAATGATATCATTATTATCTTCTTCTGAAAGAACAAGATTACGATGTACTAACGTTGGCATTAATTGTAACGAGAAGGCATCAGAGAATTTTCTTCCCACCAAAACTTGATGGAAATAAGAATATCTTGATGATGCATAATTATCACGGTTAGGATCCGCCCACTTTAAACCATCTTTTACAAAACCTGAAGTTAAGAGTACTGAGAAAGGCCATCCGTCGTTTGATTGCCAAATTGGACGATACTTAATAAAGCCATCAATTTCTTTCTTATTACTACTTCTTCCAATACCTACTGTTAAACGATCGGTTATACCATAATCGAGTGCAAGTCGTATCGTTGCTTGATCAAAACCGAAGGCATCATAGGCTCCGCTGTTTACTCTTCCGAAGCGATGCAGAATTCGAAAATCAAGAACTCCTTTCGACAATTGCTCCATGGATTGTGCTGTAATTACACGCGTAGATTTAAAAGCATTACGTGTGTACTCGCGAGGAGGCTTTTCCTCGTCTAATGATCCCAACAAATCATCTTGTGCAAATATCGAAGATGATGATAGAATCACCAAAGCGAATAAAAACAGATACTTATTTAATTGGTACTGGTTCATTCGAATTACTTTTTGTTATAAGTAGCATTAACAGTGATTGTTGCCTGCTTTGCGAGTTTATCACCAACTACTGGAGGGACTTCAATATTAAAGTCTGAAAGTAACAATTTAAAACTTGATGAAGCTGTAACTTTATCACCAGAAATTGTAAGAGTACCATTGGCAGTAACTTCTTTTTTCACGCCATGCATATCCATTGTACCTTTAACAACAACTGGGTACTTTCCATCTTTTGCAAAGTTTACTTTAGCAAAGTCTTGTATAGCTCCTTTAAATGTTGCTCGAGGGTACTTTGTACTTTCAACATAATTTTCATTAAAATGATCTTTCATCAATGACTTTTCAAATTCAAAAGACTGCATTTGAATAGCAAAAACAAAATCCCCCGTTTTAACTAATAATTTACTTTTCACTTGCTTACTGATAGCCTCGATTTTCTCAGGAGATCCTGCAGAAGTAGCATCAAAGTTAATAGTCGCATTATTTGTTGAAAGTGTATCCTGTGCATAGACATTTAACCCTACCAACAGCATTAAGGATAAAAGAATTTTTTTCATGGGTAATACTCTTTAAAATTAAAATACGAGTGCTAATTTCTTTGTTAAAACTTGCGTTCCTTGCTGAACTTTAACAATATAAATTCCTGTATTCAAACCTTCTTTTATATCAAAGTTTAAGTTTACAGTACCTACATTTTGTTGCTCGAATGAAGCAGCACTCACAAGTGTTCCATTTAAATTATATAATTCAACGTTAGCTATTGCTGAAGATTGTGCATTGTAAGAAATCTGTAATGCATTCTTTAAATTGATTATCGTTAATGCGTTGGTATTAGCTTCTACTTCATTTATTCCACTTGCTACAGCTTCCGAAACAGTATAAGTCGTTTTGAATACGATGTCACCACTTGTAGTTCCGGTTCCATTGGCAGCCATAAATGATCCATAAAATGTAACCGCACCAGTGCCTGCTGCTGGAGCTGTCCAATCAAATGTCCACGATTTTGTATTTGTACCAGAATTTCCTGAAGAAGTATGCGTAACATATTTGCTGCTACCCACCAATTTTGTTTGGCTTCCTGTATTGATTAAAGTACCTAATTTAGTACCGGCTGCATTTTGCGGACTTACTTGGAATCCAAATTTAGAACGACCTGTATAATTTACAGTAGCTGTAATCGTATAAGTTGCGCCAGGTGTATATCCGGCTGCTGGAATATTTGAAGTAATAGAAGCCTGCGCTGCTGACGCGTTGGTAGCAGTTCCACCATGACAGTTTGTACAATTTGAGTTACCGTTTGATGGATCATTAGCATATCCTGGATCAGCTCCTGTTGAATTACTGTTAACTGTTAAAGTTGCTGAGCATATAGCTATGACTATGCCCGCTGAAATTAAAATAAGTAAGTTTTTTTTCATATTAATATTGGTTTGGGAATGTAAGTTTTAATTAGGCATAATAACACATCGGTTAAAACTAAGTTCAGGTACTGAAACAAACATTAAATCATCTTCAAAACCAGTATATGACCCTTTTAGTTTTAGCATATCACCATTTTTTGCCCGTAGTTTAGGTGCATCAAGCGTATCAAGTAAACATCTAATAATACCATCACCAGCAGTCGTATTAAAAATAACAGTTACATTCTCTCCTGCCTTTTCTACTGAGCTCACTTTACCACTTAATGCTACCGTTTTACGACTGTATTTTGTCATTGATGCATCTTTATTTGCTGTAAACTCTTTAAAAATATCATCACAAGAGATTGTAAAATCGGCTGTTGTTTCTGCTAGACCAACTTCATCTTTGGTAACATAATAATATGCATACCCTCCAATTAACGCAATAAGAGCTAAAGCAACAATAACAATGATTACTTTTTTATTTTTCATGTTTTAATTATTTATTGCTCCTTCATCAATCCACGCTTTTACTTTATTAATTGAGCAATCGTCTAATTTACCTGATGAAGGCATATTCTTAGAAGAGTTTACACCTGAATAAGAATAGGAAATAGATTTATAAAGTGTACTGTCGCTTACTTTTGCTTTTACACCTTCATACGTTGTTAGATTGATTGTTCCACTATTATGGCAATTAATACAATTAGCATCCATAATTGGTTTAATATCCCTAGAAAAAGTGACATTCGTAGTATCACAAGTACCATAGAGGTATTCTTCATTATCGTAATAACAGCCGGTTGTTAAACTGCCTACAGCTAAAAAGAAGAGTATTTGAAAGACAATTTTCATTCAGCAAATTTACTAATTATTTGGAGCACCGGCATCTACCCAGATTCTAATTTGATCTAATTGACATTGTGGGAGCTTAGATCCTCCTTTTGGCATGTGCGAATACAAACCAGTATGATTTACAGAACCCGACAAAGAACCATTCAAAGCAGAAGACTGAACTCCAAAATTTCCCACTGCGTCGTCGGCATAATTAGTCAAGTTATATCCTCCACCAGGACTAGAAGTATTATGGCAACCAGTACAGCTATTTTGAAGGAGCGGTTTTATTGTTCCATTATAAGTAACATTTGTTGTATCACAGCCATTATCACATTTAAGATTTAAAGCCCCTTGATTAATCCACTTCTTAATCAAATTAATTTGAGAAGCAGGCATTGGTGGCATTGGCGGCGGAGGCATTATTTTATCAGGGTCTGTTTCTGTAATAGCTTCAACTAATTCACTGTTCCAGGCCTGACCAGGTGTTAATACGTTAGAACTCATAACAGCTGCGTATGAACTTAAATCGATTCCTTCTGCATGTGTTGTTGAATTATGGCATCCTGACATTGTACAGTTAGAAATGAAAAGTGGCAGAATGTCCTGCTCAAAGTAGACCGTATCCGGGTCACAAGGGGGCAAAGAATTGTTACCGTTACCATTCCCATTCCCGCCCCCATTGTTCCCGTTTATTGTTTCTACAGGTTCATGCTGGCATGCATAAAAAGTCATGACAAAAAAAGACAAAGTCAAAATAAAAACGCTATACCTTAGATTCATAGAACTTTAATTTTTTGTAAAGGTAATGTCACATTTTGAATTTGATTCACGCAAGTTGCCGAGCGGGTTATTTTGAGCGTTGAAAGGGATTATAACGATTTTAATTTTTCAATCCGGTTAGCCATTCTTTAAAATTTGGCGAACGTTCAGTACTAACTATGGTTTCATTATCACATGCTGGTTTTAATATCACTTTCACTCGTGATTTCGACCAGGCAAGCATTTTTTCAATTGCATTTATATTGATGATGTACTGTCTATTAATTCTAAAAAAAACATCGCCATCCACCATACTTTCCAATTCATCTAAGTTCTGATCAATCGGATAACGTACATTATCTTTCGTGCACAAAAAGTTGATTTTATCTTCTGTATAAAAATACGCCACGTCTGCAATTTCTACCATTTTAATGGTATCACCATAACGAATGACTATTCTTTTTTGCGTTTCCTTTTTTGATGGAGTTACATTCATTTGCTTTAGCAAATCCATCATTTGCTGCATATTTGAGCTGCCTCGTTGTTTATACTTTTCGAGGGCTCTCGACAAATCTTCTTTTTTAACTGGCTTTAGTAAATAATCAATGCTATTTACCTTAAAAGCATCCAGCGCATATTGATCATATGCAGTAACAAACACAACAGGTGATTTCACTTCCTGTTCATTAAAAATTTCAAAACTATCTCCATCAGATAAATGAATATCCATAAAGATTAGATCGGGTGAAGGATTTTCTTTTAACCATTTTACAGAAGAAGCTATACTTACTAAGTTGCTTGTAATTTCTGCATTAGGTTCAAAATCCAAAATCATTTTTTTCAGGCGGTCTGCCGCTGGCGTTTCATCTTCGATAATCAGAATTCTCATGTCTTGTTTTTAATTAGTGGTAATTCAACAATAAATTGTTTATCGGTTCGGATAACGGTAACATCCTGTTCAGTCAATATTTTATAACGGCTAAAAATATTATTTAATCCGATACCAGTTGAAGGGTCATGGTTCTTTTTGGGATTTAAATTATTAGAAATAGTCAACAACTGATTTTTATCATCAATTGAGATATCGATTTGCAATGGCGTTTCATGCGAGACGGCATTATGCTTAATTGCATTTTCAACTAACAATTGTATTGATAATGGAGGAACAGAAAAACCCTCTTTAAAGTGTGAAGAAACATTAATGTTTAATGATAGATATTCGCCAAATCGTTTTTGTTGTAAATAGAAATAGGCGCTTACAATTTCTAACTCTTCACTTAATTGAATTACATCTTTATCACGATAATTAAGCATGCTTCTGAAATAATCAGATAGTGTTTCTACATAGTCTACTGCCTTATCCTGATTATCCTCAATAATCGTAATTAAAGTATTAAAACTATTAAAAAGAAAATGAGGATTAATTTGACTTTTCAATGTTTCATATTGATACTCCATCTTTTCTTTTTTCATCGCTTCTAAATTTCTAAAACGAACATCACGGTCGCGGATATACCAAATTAAAGCTCCGGCACTCAACAAAATAATTAATGTAATAAACCACCATTGTTTTGTTAGTGGTTTATTTATTTTAAATGAGTAGCTTGCTGATGATGGATTAATAAATCGATTATTGACTGACGCCTCTAATTCAAAAGTATATTTTCCAGGAGGCAGGTTAGGGAATGTAACAATTTTATCTTTTGTAGATATCCATTGGTTAGAAAGTCCTATGAGTCGATAGCGATAATGAACAGCATCGGGATTACCAAACCACAAACCGACAAACTCTAGTGAAATCTGATTTTGATTGTACTCGAAAATACTATCCTTTGCACTCAATCCATGCTTCATAAATGCATATATTCTTCGAATGGACGTGACCGGCTTTGTAACTTCTGAATAACGAGATTTAATTAATTTCATTAATCCATCGTTCTTTCCTATCCAAATATTTCCATATACATCATTACAAAGTGCATTTAAATTACAATTTAAATTTTCTATCCCTGATTCTGCTCCTATATAATCTACTTCGAAAGTGCCTGAATTGATCTTATCAATACCTTTTGAATGAACCACAATAATATTCCCTTGCCAATCAGTTGTAATACCTGTAATCTCATTATCACGCAACCCTTCTTTAATACCAATGTGATAAAATTTTGCACCATCATATCGATATATTCCATGGTTTAATGTACTGAACCAGATATTTCCTTTTTTATCTTCAGTGATCGAATAAACTACTATGTTACTCTTATTGTCAATTGCGCTGAAGCTCTTAAATTTTCCTTTATCAAGGCAGCTCAATCCTTTTCCATCAGTACCAAACCAAACTCTTTTTTTTGAGTCGACAAAAACATCGTAAACAAATATTTCCCCTGGACTATTTGCTCCGCCAAAGCTTGTAAACGTATAGGTTAAATCTCCCGGATTATTTTTTGATTCAGTAATTGTACATTCTGCTAAGCCTCCCAATGTAGCTAACCATATTTTTTTATCCTTCCCTTGAATAGAAACAATATTAGCATTCTTTAATCCATCAGCAATTCCAAATTTTTTGATTTCGTTATTAAAGGTATTTAAGCGATACAATCCATTATCAAAAGTTCCAATCCACAGATAGCCCCAATCATCCAGAAACAATGAAACAATATGCAAATTTGAAATGGATGGAACTTTTATTTGCTGAACATTATAATTAGATACAGCTGTATGACATTTAAATAATCCATTTTTATTTGCGAACCATAAATAGCCTTCTGGGTCATTAGCAATCGCTTGAATATCGTTAAAATCGCCAGTTAAATTATTAATGAATTCAATTTTTTTTGCTGGTCGAAAAATCAACTTATTATCAGCAGCAATCCATAAGTTTCCTTCCCTATCAAATATTGAATAAGCGATCTTCGTATACTCAAAACCGTTAGTTGAATTATAAAATTTTATTTGGCCATTTTTTAAAGTAGAGAATGAAACCATTCCATTTTTTTCGGTCCCGACCCAGCACTCATTATTACTATAATTAATTTCATTAACAGCACCTAAATTCCAAGTACTAAGATTAGCAGGTTTTGAAAAACGATTAGTAGTAATATCCATGTAACAAATACCCGCTTCTTCAAATCCTAAAATTGCTTTCGAATTATCAATTAGCTTCACCTCTCTAACAATATTTTCAGGCAACCCATTTTTTGTATTTAGCAGTTGAAAACTATTGTCTTTGTTAAATTTTAACAAGCCGATATCTGTACCCACCAACAATTTATTATCAGCAGTAATCACCATTGCATAAATGAATTGCGCATCGCCAGATAAAAGTTTCTTCCATTGATCATTTTTAAAAGAATAGATACCTTCTCCATAAGTTGCAATCCATAATTCATCGTTTGAACGATTAATGATGGCTTTCACCGCTGAATGAAATGGCGTAGAAACTTCTTTAAACTTATCAGACCTACGTCGAAATAATTTCCCTTCCTCCGTAGCTACCCAAATTGTCTGAATCTTATCCTGATAAATACAACTGATGGAGGCTTTTACTTTAGCAGAATCGGCGATTGACTTTTCAAAATCAAATCCATCAAACTGATAAAGTCCGTGATCGGTGCCTACCCAAATAAACCCTTGGCTATCCTGAAATAAATTTTGAATTTTTAGATTTTTATTTTCCTTATCAACCTGCAATAGCTTATTGAAATCCAAAATAGTAGCTTCACACCTATTTGAGGTGATACAAGCGATAAACAATAAGAAAACGAGTAATCCTATTTTCCTCATTTGATTGTAGTGAGTACTAGATTAGCCTGAATAGTTATTTTTATTTCAGGAGCTATTTTCTGATTTACGATTCGTGGAACTCTAATTTCATAGTCACTTAACAACAACGAAAAATTCGTGTTCAGTTTTAATCCTGAAGGAGTTACATCAATTGTTCCTTTTATGAGCTCCTCTTTAGTAACCCCTTTAACTTTAAACATCCCTTTTACACGAATCACATAGGTGCCTGGCTTTTTAAAATCAATCTCATCTATTATTCTTCCAGTAAACGTGGTCGTTGGATACTTATCACTTTCAATATAATTGTCATTAAAATGTTCCTTTTGTAGGGAGCTATTAAAGCCATCAAAACTTTTATTACTGATTGAAAATGCAAAGTTCTTATTGGTGGGATCCACGAGTCCTGTTAATGTCGTTGATTCGGCAGTTATTGTTTCTAGCTCGGCAACCGATTTAAAAATAACCTTTGAAGATTTAACAGAATATACCTGTCTAACAGATGCGTACACGAAACCCGCTATCAATACAAGGGCGAATAAAATTATCCTGGACTTCAATTGGGTAGCTTTTGGGAAGCAAATAATCATAATAATTAGCGCATACGAAGTTAGGTAGTGAGGCATTAATAACCTAACATGATTTAATTTTTTAGTGCTTTTTAAACTGTCTTTTATCGCTATTCAGAGTCTAATTATACCGGTTTAAAAAGTTAAATTGGTAGACACCCCATTTATTCCCCTTAATTTAAATTGAATTTGATTGATATAGCTTAAATAAAAGTTTAATAATTGGGAAAAAAGGGCGAAATTCGCAAATTGAATTGTAAACCTTACCTAAGGTCAAATATGTCATCGAGCAACATCGTTAAACAACAGTATAAAATCAGTCAGGCGGACAGAATTCAATTGCTTCAGCAAAAGCCATTGATTATCTGGCTAACAGGTTTATCAGGTTCAGGCAAAAGCACTATTGCTGATAGCTTAGAGCAGTTGTTACATGAGAATGGCTTCAAGACCTATTTGCTCGATGGCGATAATATTCGTCATGGCTTAAATAAAAACATCGACTTTTCTGAGGAAGGAAGAAAAGAAAACATTCGCCGTATTGGAGAAGTAGCCAAGTTGTTTGTTGATGCTGGAGTCATTGTCATCACAGCATTTATATCTCCTTTCAAAGAGGACCGAGCAACAGTAAGGTCATTGGTTTCTGAAGGTGATTTTGTGGAAGTTTTTGTTGATTGTCCTTTGGAAGTCTGCGAACAACGCGATGTTAAAGGGCTATACGCGAAAGCACGCAAAGGCGAGATTCCTAATTTCACAGGTATCTCATCCCCATTCGAAAAACCTGAACAACCAGAGATTCATATTCATTCCGACAAAGCGACGTTGGAAGAATGCGTGAACAATATTTATAGTTTTATTCAAGATAAAATAGAGATTAGTAAATTATGATAAAATATCACTTGAATCACTTGCGTGAGCTGGAAGCGGAAGCCATTTACGTTATCCGCGAGACAGCTGCACAGTTTGAGCGTCCTGCGATGCTCTTTTCTGGAGGCAAGGATTCTATCGTTATGACACACCTTGCAAGAAAAGCTTTTTATCCTGCTAGAATTCCTTTCCCATTATTACACGTAGATACCGGACATAACTTCCCTGAGACATTAGTTTTCAGAGATAAAATGGTAGAAGAGATAGGTGCTCGATTAGAAGTACGTTATGTGCAAGACTCTATCGACAAAGGAAGAGCGCGTGAAGAAAAAGGACCTAATGCCAGTCGTAATGTATTGCAAACAGTTACTTTGCTTGACGCCTTAGAAGAGTTAAAAGTTGATGCTGCTATGGGCGGAGCTAGAAGAGATGAAGAAAAGGCAAGAGCCAAAGAACGCTTCTTTTCTCACCGTGATGAATTCGGTCAATGGGATCCAAAAAATCAACGTCCTGAATTATGGATGTTATTGAATGGCAAAAAGCATATGGGCGAGCACTTCCGAGTGTTTCCACTTTCGAACTGGACGGAGATGGATGTGTGGATGTATATCCAATTAGAAAAAATTGCTATTCCTGAAATATATTTTTCGCATGAGCGTGAAATCATTCTTCGTGATGGTGTTTTATTAGCCAACTCTGAATTCATCATGAAAAAAGATAGCGACTTGATTGAAACACGAACAGTACGATTCCGCACCATTGGCGATATGACTTGTACAGGTGCTGTTGAGTCACCTGCCTCTACGCTATCTGAAATTATCGATGAGATTGCTGCATCAAGAGTAACAGAACGAGGGACACGTCATGATGATAAGCGCAGTGAAACAGCAATGGAAGATAGAAAGAAAGCAGGTTATTTTTAATTAATAAGTGATAGAGAAATAAATTATGAGCGATTTTAGCAGTGAAGGTTATATGAACATGGAACTACTTCGGTTTACCACAGCCGGTAGTGTTGATGATGGAAAAAGTACGTTAATCGGTCGTTTGCTTTACGATTCAAAACAGATTTTTGAAGATCAATTAGAAGCAATTGAACAGAGAAGTCAGCAGCGTGGATTTGAGCACGTTGATTTAAGTTTATTAACTGATGGACTAAAAGCAGAGCGTGAGCAAGGAATTACAATTGACGTAGCATATCGTTATTTTGCTACTCCGAAACGTAAATTTATTATTGCTGATACTCCAGGACATATTCAGTATACACGTAACATGGTTACCGGTGCATCAACAGCCAATGCTGCTTTGATTTTAGTAGATGCACGTAAAGGAATTTTAGAACAAACTATCCGACATTCATTCATTGCATCGTTGCTGCAAATTCCGCATTTGATTATTTGCGTGAATAAAATGGATCTTGTTGATTATTCTGAAGAAGTATTCTCGAAGGTAGTGGAAGAATACAGAAACTTATCGACGAAGCTGGATATTAAAGACGTTCACTTTTTACCAATCAGTGCATTGAAAGGAGATAACGTTGTAGATAAGTCGACAAACATGCCTTGGTACCAAGGAACGACATTGATGTACTTGTTAGAGAACTTACATATTGGCAGCGATGAAAATCATATTGATTGTCGTTTCCCTGTGCAGTATGTTATTCGTCCACAACAAACCGAGTATCACGATTTCAGAGGCTACGCTGGAAGAATTGCGAGTGGAATTTATAAGCCAGGCGATAAAGTAAAAATCCTTCCTAGCGGAGAAACAGCAGAAGTAAAAACGATTGAGTTATTTGGCGAACAAATTTCAGAAGCTTATGCTCCTATGTCGGTAACGATGACGTTAGACCGCGATGTAGATATTAGTCGTGGTGATATGATTGTGCGTGAAAACAATGTTCCATCGATGGAGCAGGAATTTGATGTGATGATTTGCTGGATGAATGCAAACAATTTACAAGTTGGTGGCAAGTATGCTATTCGTCATACGGTAAAAGATGCTCGTTGTGTGATTAAAGACATTCGTTATAAAGTGGATATTAACTCGATGCATCGTAATGAATCAGATAAAGAGATTGCGATGAATGATATTGCACGAATCAATGTTAAAACAACGGTTCCTCTTTACTTCGATTCATATCGTAAAAACCGTCATACAGGAAGTGTTATTTTAATTGATGAAGCTACCAACGAAACAGTGGCAGCAGGAATGATTGTTTAAGATGAACTACACTAAATTAATTGAGCAAGCAATTGTTGCTTCCGTACACGCAGGAAAAGAAATTTTAAAAGTTTACGAAGGAGAAATTATCGTTGAAATGAAAGACGATAAGAGTCCGCTTACCGAAGCCGACAAGCGTTCTAATTCTGAAATTGTAAAATATTTAGAAAGCACTGCGCTGCCGGTTTTAAGTGAAGAAGGTAAATCGATTGATTATACAGATAGAAAGAACTGGGATTTATTCTGGCTAGTAGATCCTTTAGATGGAACAAAAGAATTCATCAAGCGCAATGGAGAGTTCACGGTTAACATTGCCTTAATTAAAAATCAGACTCCCGTTGGAGGAGTGATATACGCACCTGTAATTAACGATTTATATTTTTCGATAGAAGGTGTTGGTGCTTATAAATTAAATTGCTCCATCGATGCATTAGTTGAAATGATCAACAACGATAACTTCATTGATTCATTGATTAGCAAAAGCAATAAACTACCTATTGCAAAAGGAGATCGCGTGTTTACTGTTGTTGCAAGTCGTAGCCATATGAGTGAAGAAACAACTGCTTTTATAGATCAGTTAAAATCAAAGCATGGAGAAATCAATTTGATTTCGAAAGGAAGTTCATTAAAGCTTTGTTTAGTTGCTGAAGGCGCAGCAGAGGTATATCCTCGCTTTGCTCCTACTATGGAATGGGATACGGCCGCAGGACATGCAATTGCTTTAGGAGCAGGCTTAACTGTTCGTCATACCGACAGCAACGAACCATTAGTTTACAACAAGGAAAATTTATTGAATCCTTGGTTTGTGGTGGAATAAATCCCACTCACAATTAATAATTGATTAACGATACGATGATTTTAACCTAATAATTGCAGGTTAAACTTGTATCGTGAAATTCAAAAGACTACTTACAAAATTTATCAGGAAATCGACAGAGTGGCTTTTCATACATAGTATGACTTCGTTTTTGTCGCCGTTAAAACATCTTACTAGTCGTATTGATATTGCAGAAGAAATGTAATTCGAAAATATGACTGACTTCAAAGGAAGAAGGGAAATAGATGTTCTTGTTTTATCCGATATCCATTTAGGAACTTATGGATGTCATGCAAAGGAATTAGTAAGTTACCTCAAAACCATCAAGCCGAAAGTAATTATCCTGAATGGTGATATTATTGATATCTGGCAGTTCAGCAAAAACTATTTTCCAAAATCACATTTAAAAGTTGTAAAACAAATTATTCGATTTGCATCGAAAGGAGTTCCTGTGCATTATATCACTGGTAATCACGATGAGCTTTTACGAAGGTTTGTTGGATTTAAATTAGGTAATCTTTCAATTGAGAACAAACTGATACTTGAACTTGATGGAAAGAAAGCATGGGTCTTTCATGGTGATGTATTTGATGTTACAATGCAACATGCAAAGTGGCTAACTAAACTAGGAGCTATTGGATACGATACATTAATACTATTAAATCGTTTTACCAATTTCATTTTAGAAAAAACCGGACGCGAGAAAATTTCATTATCCAAGAAGATTAAAAACAGCGTTAAGAAAGCGGTGAAGTTCATCAACGACTTCGAACAGATATGCGCTGATATTGCCATCGCAAAAAAATATGATTATGTAGTATGCGGACATATTCATCATCCAGAAATAAAAACAATCAGTAACGAAGATGGGAATGTAATCTATCTGAATTCTGGCGATTGGATAGAGAATCTTACTGCACTCGAATATAACAAAGGACAATGGTCTATTTATAAGCACGACCAAGCTAATACAGTAGAAGTGTCCGAAGAAGATGAATTGTCTCATTTGAATAACAAAGATTTATTTCAGCTTTTAATCAAGGAAATTAATCACGATCACGAATATCAAGAATGAAAATATTATACGCGATACAAGGTACTGGCAACGGACATATCAGCAGAGCACTAGAGATTATTCCAATTTTAAAAAAGAAAGGTGAGGTAGATATTCTCGTTAGTTCTTCACAGTGGGAACTAGATTTGCCTTTCGAAATAAAATATAAATTCAACGGACTTGGATTTGCTTTTGGAAAAAAAGGTGGAATTGATTTCACAAAAACGTATTTAAATCTTGATACCAAAAAGTTACTTCGTGAAATTAAATCGCTTCCCGTTGAAGATTACGATTTAATAATAAGCGATTTTGAACCTATCTCTTGCTGGGCCGCGAAACTAAAAAATAAGCCGTGCATAGGATTAAGCAATCAAGCTGCAGCCTTGCATCCAAAAGCAGCTCAACCAAAGTTTACTGATCCAATCGGCAAATTAGTTTTACGTAAATACGCTCCCGTTAGTCATGCTTATGGATTTCATTTCATTAGTTTTGATAAAACAGTAGCTACTCCTATCATACGACAAGCTATAAGAAATGCTGAAAGAAAAACTCTTAATCATATTACTGTTTATCTTCCAGCGTTTGATGATAAGTATATAATTGAAAAATTGAAGTACGCCTCAACGGTTCCATTTCAAATCTTTAGTAAACATACAAAAGTTGCTTACAAGAAAGGGAACTTTACCGTCTTCCCTTTAAAGAGCGAGCCATTTATAGAAAGCTTAGCAACATGCAATGGTGTTATTACTAATGCAGGATTTGGAACTACATCGGAAGCTTTATTCCTAAAAAAGAAGTTGCTTGTTATTCCGATGAAAAATCAATTTGAGCAACATTGTAATGCTGCTGTTTTAAAATCGATGGGAGTACATGTTTTAAAGAATTTAAAAAAGAAAAATATTGATCTCGTATCTGATTGGATTGCCAATTCAAAGCCCGTGAAAGTCGACTATAAAGATAACACCGAAGAACTTATCGACTTAATCATTAAAAAGCATGCATTTGAAAAATTAAATCATACCGTTAAACGTGATACCAGCTTCTTAAGAAGGCTAGTTGCTGGAGAACAATTAGAAACAGCTTAACGATGAGAGATGAATTTGTTTGGGGGGTTGCTACCTCCGCTTACCAGATTGAAGGTGGAAAATATGCTGATGGAAAGAGAGCATCTATATGGGATGAGTTTTGTAAACGAAAAAATAAAATTCAGAATAATCATAAAGGTGATCATGCCTGTGACTTTTTTTATCAATACAAAAACGATATCCAACTTTTAAAACAATTAGGAATACCCAATTTCCGATTTTCTATTTCATGGCCTAGAGTAATTCCGTTTGGAGAAGGTTTCATTAATCACAAAGGAATTAGTTTTTACGATCGTTTGGTGGATGAATGTTTAGAAAATGATATCACTCCTTGGATCACATTATATCATTGGGATTTGCCACATGCATTAGAACTTAAAGGTGGCTGGACAAATCGCGATATTATAAGTTGGTTTAACAACTACACCGAAGTTGTTGCAAAAAAATTAGGTGATCGCGTAAAGAACTGGATGGTATTGAATGAACCTGTTGTATTTACAGGTGCAGGATATTATTTAGGTGTTCATGCGCCAGGTAGAAAAGGAGAAAGCAATTACTTCCCTGCATTACATCATACCGCAATCTGTCAAGCACAAGGAATTAAAACACTAAAAGAAAATGTAAAAGATGCTCACGTGGGTACTACATTTTCCTGCTCACATATATCGCCTAACAATCCTAATAATGAAAATGATATTATTGCAAGTAATAAAGTGGATGCACTAATAAATAGATTATTTGTTGAGCCATTATTGGGATATGGATATCCTATTCATGATCTTCCTTTTTTATCGCGACTAGAAAAATATATGTTGCCAGGAGATAATAAATTAATCAAAGCCTGTCCAGATTTTATCGGTGTCCAAAATTATACGCGCGAAGTAGTAAAGCATAATTTTCTTCAACCTGTTTTAAAAGCTAAAATAATAGATGCTAAAAGCAGAAATGTAGATCGCACAATAATGAACTGGGAAATTTATCCAGAGTCGTTATATGAAATGATAAAGAAGTTTAATTCCTATCGTCATATTTCAGAAATATATGTGACCGAAAACGGTGCTGCTTTTAAAGATGAAGTACTTCCTGATGGTGAAGTGAATGATGTAAGAAGAGTAGAATATTTAAAATCCTACGTTCAGCAACTACTTAGAGCGAAAGAAGAAGGAATGAAGGTGAATGGTTATTTTGTTTGGTCGTTGCTTGATAATTTTGAATGGTCGGAAGGCTATGCACCACGCTTTGGAATTGTACACGTGAATTATAAAAATCAGAAAAGAACAATTAAAAGTTCTGGCTACTGGTACAGTGAATTTATCCGACAATACAAAGAAGCTGAAAAACAAAAACAGACACTACAAGAAGCAATGTCTGTTTCAGAAGAAGAGTATTAATTTTAATGTGATACAATTACTTTTTGTATCCCGCTTCCTTTATTTGTGTCTACTTTAATAAAGTAAACGCCATTCGCATATTCCGAAGTATTCAACATAGTTGAAGATAAACCTTCAATATTTTCTGAATAAATAGTTTGTCCGAATAAATTAACCACGCTTAATGCTGTGGAATTTTTGAAGTTTATTGTTACTGCATCATTTGCTGGATTTGGATAAATACTAAAATTCTCAATAGTATTTTCTGTTAGTCCAACCGGTGAAGGTGGTATATACTTAACACTACAAAGTGTACCATTTAAGTAGCCTTTTAACGTAAAAATACTTCCATTATTAAACGATGGCGCTAACAGTATAAATTTAATTAATGCCAGTGTTGTATCGTTTGTACATGGAGTAAACGTACTCGATGTAAAACGAATGGTAGAATCGATTGTAAAGTAATTAGATAATCCTGATAAGTAAGTTGTCACATTAACTGTAGTATCATATTGCAAAGCTGCATGATCATACTTCAATGAAAAATCTACCGAATAAACTAAATCATCCGATTTAATTGAAACAGGAATTTGTATTGGTCCACTTACTCCAGTTAATTGGGAGCAATCAAAAATTACGCTATCTAAAGCGTCTATTGTTTGCACATCCATTTGCTCAGGAGCAGCAGTTGATTTATTTTCTTGAGCCATAACATTACATGAAAAGAAAATAAATAATAGTATTAGTAATTTTTTCATCATTGGTTTATTAGTTTATTCTAGTTATAAAAAAGGTCGGTTCAAAAAACTTGAACCGACCTTTTAAGATTAGAAAATTATTATTTGTTTACAACAACTTTCTTTACAGAAACATTAGTTCCATTGTAAACTTTCATCAAGTAAACGCCATTAGCAATAGAAGCAGTGCTGATTGAAGCAGCTTCGTTAGCTAATACATTTGTTTGATAAATTACCTGACGACCAGATACGTCTACTAATTGTACTGTTGCATCTTCACTTACAACTACATTAATCATATCAGTTGCAGGGTTAGGATAAACATTAACAATAGCACCAGCTCCTGAAATTTGTCCGTTAGCAACTTCGAAAGCTACACGCTCACCATTGATGTAAGCAGCAACTGCGTTGAAATCGTTAGCAGAAACTTCATGACTTCCGATAGCAAATTTCACATTTAAAATCTGAGCGTTCAAAGCGTAGTTTGTCAAGCTGTTAGAAGTGAAACGTAAAGTTTGATCATCATTGTTGAAGTTCGACAATGTTTCCATTGTGTTTGTTCTATCAACAACTGTATTGAATGACATTGCAGAAGTATTGAATTGTAAAGCGAAGTCTAATGAATTAACATCTTGCGTAGAAGAAATTAATACTGGCACATTGATGTAACCATTTTCTACTGTAGCTTTTGATAAATCCATTGTAACTTTTTCAGATGAACGGAATGCTGTGTTAGGATTAACAGTAGCATAGTTTCCATCGATATCACCAATTAAAATTCCTTTGTAAGTCATTGTTGAAATTGTAGGACAAGCAGTAGAAGTAACTGCGTTTACTGGAGAACAGAATGACAATACTGGAACTTTAAATTTAGAGAAACCTACTCCATCATTACTTGGATAAGTTGCAGAGATTGTAAATGCAGCATTTGTAGCTACCGTTGCAGAATCAACGAAACTCCAGTCTTTAGATAACTGTCCGTTTGATACACCTTGCGCGTTATAGTTCCATGCTTGACGGAACTCACCAATTAATAATACTGTACGTTGGTTGATCTGAGAAACGTCACCAGCAGATACAACTCCATCCTGGTTAACATCCATAGCAATGATTTGATAAACATTAGGAACGAACGTTAAGTCATTTAATAATACCTGACGAGCTCTTAATGCATCGAATCCATTGATAACTGGTTGCATATCCGTTGTTGCAGGGATATCCTTATTGATGTTAATGTTAACACCATCATTTACATTGTAACTGAAATTACCTAATGTATCAGGATTAGTAACAGTTGAAGATGGTAAATTACAGTTTGCATTGTTACCATTGATTGTTGTTGCTAAATACTGATTAGGATTAGCTGCGTTGTACTTAATAGGCGAGTTGTTTGACCAGAATGCTAACTTACCAGAGTAAGCAGAATCTTTGAATGCTTGATAGGTTCCTGATTGAACTAACTTTCCTGTTACACCATTGAAATAACTTTCTTGTAATGTTGAAACAGAAACAGTTGTTACATCTGTTGAAGTAAATGTTGCAGTTTTGTTGAACTCAACACAGAACACATTACCAACACCTGTAAACTTAGTAGATGCAGGAGCTGCAGAGTTTAAAAATAAAGCGATCGTAATCTTGCTATTTGTTGTATCGATGCTGTTAATAGCCGTTACAAAAGAAGGGTTGATTAAGTCGCTACCAACTGTGATATTTCCCGTTGGAGTTAATTTAGTCTTGTCGTAGTTCATTACTACATCATATCCAATTACGTTAGCAACTGTATCGAATGCAATAACTGGAATACAAACGGTAGTCTCAGTACAAGACGCCACTGTAGATTGAACATTATACGGCAATGCATTTGGATCAGCAATACTAATAGCTACTGCAGAAGAAGTAGTGATAGCACCACGATCGTCAGTTGCTTTAACTGTTAATGAAGCATTTCCGATTACGCTTGTCCAAGAGAATGAATAAGGAGAAGTGTTATCTGTTCCAACTAAAACGTTATTTACATAGAAACCAACGCTAGCGATTGATCCGTCACCGTCAGTTGCAGTTGCTGTAATATTAACTGCAGCAGGAGCTGTATATAAAGCACCAGCTGAAGGAGCAGTAATTGAACATGAAGGAGGAACGTTGTTTAATACGCTAACACCTACTGCTGTAGAAGTTGTTGTTGCAGCTTGGTCATCAGTTGCAACAGCAGTAATAGAATGAGAACCTAATACAGCTGTCCATGATGCAGCATAAGGAGAAGTAGCATCAGTACCAATAGATACACCGTCAACGAAGAATTCTACTTGAGTAACAGAACCATTATCTGTTGCATTAGCAGTGATACTTACTACATCACCTGTAATTAAACTAGCACCATTTGTTGGAGCTGTAATTGTACAAGTTGGAGCGGGATTAGCAGAAACTGTGATAGTGATTGTAGCAGTTGTAACACCACCTTGATCATCTGTAGCAGTTGCAGTTAATGTACGAGTTCCAATAACACCTGTATAAGATGCAGTATAAGGAGCAGTAGCATCAACACCTACAGAAACACCATCAACTTTGAATTCAACTTGAGTAATTGTACCATCAGCATCAGTTGCATTAGCTTCTAAACTGATTGATGAACCTGTAATAAAGCTTGCTCCATTAGTAGGAGAAGTAAATGATACAGCTGGTAATGCATTTGGTGCACCTACAGTTCCTGATAAACTTGCAATCGTAATTTCAGCCCCTGTTGGATTTGAAGAAACGAAATTTTGAACACCACCTGTAGGAGTACCTACCTGAATGTTTAATGCATAAGTGAAGATACCATTAGTAGTAAACTGACCAATTAATACACGGTTAGTTGCAGTTGGACCAGTTGAACCATTTAATGATGCGATAGAACCATTTGATGTAGTGAATGAACCACCTACGCCAGAAGTTGCATCAAAAATTCCTAAGTCACCATTACCTGTGTTATTAATACCTACAAACGTTACTGCTTGAGGAGTAGCAACAACTTGTCCGTCTTGAATAGAGATAGCGATTCCGGCAGAAGGATCAGCATTTGCTAAAACACTGTTTGCGTTACCTACTGAACCATCAGTATCTTCTGTTTTTAATACACCCATTTTACCAGCACTTGAAGCTCCTACTGAGAACCAAGAATCTAACATAACAGCATTTCTTCTGTTGTTATTTGCAGAGATACCATTAGGACTAGTTCCACCAAAGTTTTCTTCGTTGAAGAAAGTTGTACTAGAAGAAATTGTTAAAGGATGTGCAGCAACACCATATAATGCCTGGAATTTATAACCAGGTAACATATCAGCATAGATACGGTAAGTTACAGAACCAACAGGTAAGTTACCACCAGCTGCAGTAGCGCTAGCAGCTGAATCTGCTGCGTTAGAAACGTAATACTTTTCGATGATTACGTTTTCTAATCCATTTTGTGCATTCGATTTGCTAACAAACAATGCAGATAAAACGAATATTAAACTAAATATTTTTTTCATAAAATAAATTTCTAATAATAATTATTAATTGTACTAATTGCTTATTGACAAGACTGATTGAATTGTCCTAATAATTGTAAGAAGTCAACGTTGTTTGTAATACCATCAGCATTACAATCAGTAGCACATGGCTGTAATCCTGTAGTAACGTTAAGTAGTTGAGCGTAAGCCCAGTTTGATAACCAGTTTTTACCTGTAGCAGGGAATGCACCTTTGTAAGTTACTGGAGTGAAGAAACCATCAGCTGCTGGTGTAGGACATCCTGCAGCGTTGGTGATTTGTGGATTTGGAACTGCATCAAACTTTGTAGTAACAGTGTTAGTAGTAAAGTTTGCAGCCCATGTTGGAACGAATCCTGGTAATGACGCAAAGCTTGTATTTAAGTCAGTAGTAAAGAATTGTGCAGAGTCAGTAGCAGAAACTGCTGTAGCAGCATTTTTATCGATAGCGATATCTTTTGTTATACCAACAAATGCATTACACTTAATTTTTAAGCTGTTAGTTGAATTACCACCTGTATTAGCCCAGTTATGGTATGCTTCGAAACCACCTGTTCTTGTACCAACAGACTTAATTAAATTTAAACCATAACGGAAGTTTGCAAAAACTGAATTGTAAAACTCACCTTCAGCTAATTCTTTTGCTTGGAAAACAGATAAACCTGAATTATCAGCAGATAATGTTTTCTTATTGTTACCAATCATTGTAGCATTGTAAACAACAGGATGTGAACGAGGAAGTAAGTTTGATTTTTGATCATCAGAATCCATTTCGAAAGCGTTATCAGCATCAGCACTAACTGTAGTATCAGAAGCATAGATACCAAAAATGAATTGACCCTTTCCTGTATATCCTAAATCATAATCATACATATCATCATTGTTAAATAATGTAGTATAGTGCTTTACGTTTACAGTTCCACCAAACATTTCAATTGCATCATCAGCGCAAGAAACAATCTCGATATGATCGATTGTTGTTCCACGACCTACTGAACCTAAAGAAAGACCATTTAACTCACCACCTAAAACTAGGATAGCTCCTGAGTGACGGATAGAAACATAAGTCATGATACCTGAGTTATCATTATCATTAAAAGTTTCACCTGCTGTTAAATTAGCACCAAATTGATCTTTGTAGTTAGTTGAGTTGAAACCTTCGAAAGTTCCTAATCCATCAGCAACACAAATTTTACCAGCAACACCAACAGAGAAAGGACCGTTTGGAGATAACTTTAAGTTGTTTGTTGCTTTACCAGCGATAGCAATACCACCCCATTTTCCTTTGTTTGATAATGCATAAGTTCCATCCATTGGATCTGCTTCAGCAGTAAATACGATCTGACATGATTCAGTTCCATTAGCGAAAATTTTACCTCCTCTTGAAACTGTTAATGCAACAGCTGAATCGGCAGTAGAATAAGAGCGAGCTTTAACAACAACACCTGGGTTAATAATTAACGATTTTCCATTAGGCACATAAATTTTCTTATCCAAGATGTACAATTTTGAACAATCAAGGATAGTGATAGAATCTGTTAAGTTACCATCATCAGTACCACCTACGGTAGCTAGAGATGATAATAAAACAGTTGTAGTACGGTTAGATACAGATGGACATCCGCAATCTGCTCCTAAATTTGTTTGGGCAAACGATGTTGTTGCCAATGCAAATACAGCCGATGCTGCTAATGCAATTCTTGTAATTAATTTTTTCATTGGTTTATAATTTTGGTTTTTTATTTTTCCTGCACCAAAAGTAGAACGCCAACAAAAATTTAACTGAAAAAATAACTTATGAAATCTTTACCTTTAAAGCACTTTAATGTTAAGACATTTACTTTGAAAATACATTCTGTTAACATTAAAATAAAAGAGGCCCCTAAGGGCCTCTTCTTTATGATTTTTTTGATTTAATCTTTGACACATCGAACACTGAATCCGTAACCATTTTCGCTGTGCGATCGCAGAATACTTGTCTTCTTATAATCCATGTAACGATACAAAAGTTCACCACTTACATTATCTGCTGTTGTTGTCCACCAAAATCCCGTATGCATTAAACCAGGATCACCAAAAACACCATTTGGCAAACGGCAGCTACCCGCACTTGCTGAAAAACCAGACTCATTAGTAGGCCATAGGTCTAAATAACGCACCCATCCTTTAGCTCCTTCAATTTTTAATTTCTGAGCCTCATCACTTCCTCTCCATCCAAATGAATTAGCTGTTGCAGCAGACATTCCCTGCGATTGTTCTAAGGCCTTCCATTCTTCATCGGTTGCAATATGCCATCCTTGAGGAGCCAATCCTTTGGCACTTAATACAGCATATGAATTATACAATAATCCTGGTGCAGTTCCTAAATTATTATACAAGCAATAAGCAGGTAATGAATCCTTCCAGCTAAAATCTGTTTGGCCATTGTTAATGGATGTTCCGTCATTAAAAGTTTTCACTTTTAAATTTTCGGCCATCCACCATTTACCGTTAATCTTAACTGTTTTATACACGTTACCTTCTATATCCGTAACACTACCTGTTTCATTAACAATTACAGGTGTCACTTCATCATCATCACAAGCTGTAAATCCAATGGTGATGACAAAAAGTAATAGAAATAAATAGAAATATTTTTTAAAGTAATTCATAAACGTTGTTTCCATTTTTAATTTTTAATGATGACCTGCGATTGAACTTCTTCGTTAGAAATCATTTTTAAAATATAGATTCCACTAACTAAATTGTTAAGCGAAATGTTTTTTGTCCAAACGCCTTCTGAAATGTTTTCTGAAAAGTTCATCATCTCTTTCCCGAATGAGTTCAACAACACAAATTGTGTCTCACCAATATTTTTTACACCATCAAGATTGATATTAATCTCGCTATTGGTAGGATTTGGAAACACCGTCATAATACGATTCCCTGTATTAATATCTGGACAAACAAATGCAATATCACGATCGTTGCAGTATCCAGGATAACAACACATTTCAGGTACAGAGTAATTTGCATCAACATCATAGTTACATGCAAGTGTATCCATACAACCTAGCTTCACCAACGTTAAACATTTAGAAGAATCGCTGCAAGCATTTTGAGCATTGTATTCAATATAATTAGGATCTAAACATCCGCATTGTGGTGGATACTTTAATAATGGCAATGATTTATAAATTGAATTTTGAATAACTGTGTCATTACCAGAAGCAACATAATTAATTGTAGCTCCCGTACTATCAATAACGGTAATGTTTAATTCAAACTCCAATTGACCAGCTGTAGTAAATTGACCAACCAATACATTGTTTGATGGACCTTGTCCTAATATACCACCATTAAATTGCAAGGTAGCATTTGGAGTTATAAATGCTGTTGCAGTATCACTACCAAATATAGTTGAATCGTTTAATGAATTAATAGCCGGAAAATCGCCACCTACTAAATAGTTTGATACAAGTACACTTGATAAAATCAAACCATCTTGCGTTGTTAAAGGAATACCTGCACTTGGATCGGTATTACTTAATAAATTCTGATCATTGTTCGTCCCACCTACTTCAGTACCATCGGTATCTTCTGTTTTTAAAATACCATGATGTTTATTTGTTGCTGCACCGATACTAATCCAACTATCTAAACCAACGGTATTGATTGCTAAATCATTTCTATTGATTTTAAATCCGTAGGTACCTCCATTAAAAGTACTTAGAGTGTCGTTATTAAAAAAAGGCTGACTGCTTTTAAATTTTAACAAATGCAATGAATCAGCAAAAATGCGTGAAATTTTACTTCCACTTTCTAAGTCAACATATACGCGATAAGTCACCGCACCTTGTTGCAACTGACCACCATCGGTATTAGCAATATCGAATGAATCAGCAACATAGTATTTTTCAACTATTACATTTTGAATTTGCGCCTGCGTGTTTAATCCAATAAACAAAAACAGAGCTATGAATTTAATTATCGTTTTCATTGTATTATATCTTATAAGAAACACCTACCTGGAAACTAGAACCGAAACGAAATTTATCGTAGGATTGATTCCAATCTTTTCTAAAGATTGGAGAATCAAACAACTTGTTTATGCTATTCCCTAGTCCTGATTCGTACGAACCATCACTATAATTATAGGCTCTCGCAATTGGAGCATTTAATAAATCGCGTCCTGTTAAACTAACGGTAAAGTGTTTACCCAATTTTTTAGACACTTTTAAATCAATAGTATTTCTAGGCAACTCAAAAATATCTGGAACATCTGTCTGCCCTACTGATAATACCAATCGTGGCCCCTGAACATTATACGATAATGATACACTTAAACCAAGGCTATCTTCATTATATGTCAAAATAGCATTAAAGATATAAGGTGCTTGTCCGAACATAGAACGCTTAACCGTATCAATTGGCACAAAATTCTTAATTCCATTATTTACGTAAATAGTACTTTGTACAACCTCTGTTGCTGATTTAACAAAAGTAATATTGGTACGGCCTTCTAATTTCTTAGTTAGTTTTCTTTTGCCTTCAAACTCTGCACCTACAACAGTAGAATAATCTACATTTTGCCAAGTAATGAAATTTGAGTTAACTAATTCGATGTGATTTTTAAATGTCTTGAAAAACATACTTGCAGAAAAATCATTTCCTGAAGGATAATATTTTTCATAGCGGATATCATAGTTATTAATATTCACCATTTTCAAATCTGAATTACCTATTACGGCTAAACGATATTCGTAATCAAAAACTGCGATGTCGGATAACTCACGAATGCTTGGACGAGCAACAGAGCTACTATAATTCAAACGAATATTAGTAGGCGCTCCTTCTTTTTCTTTAAGCTTATAAACTACGTTAATACTTGGTAAAACACTCAACTCGTTTAACTCTCCAGGATTTGCAATCGGCAAGCTGTTATCATAAACTCGTCTATCATCATCTGGTGCATAATTCAACGAATCGAACAAGACCACATCCGTATAAAAATCTGCCTTTTCTAATCTTACCCCACCTGACACACGTAATTTCTTATTAATGGCATAATCCGACATTACATACCCAGCGAATATTGACGTATTTCCAAAAGTATGATTAACAGGGCCAAAGTTGCTATACTCTGAACTATTGTAATAGGTAGAGAAAGATGAAACACCACCAATAGTCTGAATATCAAAATATGAGTTATCCAAGAATGAATTTAAGTCACCAGAAAACGTACTTCTTTCTGTTCTTACATCGTATTGATACTGGTCATACTCCTTATTGTTTCGTTGATATGCGCCACCAAATTTCAATTTGCGTGATAATCCAGTGGTATCTTTTGAAATAGGTAATTCAAAAGAAATTCTTGAATCAAAAAAATCATCATTCAAATAACGATAAAAACGAGCAATTGATCCTGTTGTTCCTTCAATTTGAAATGTGCCATCAATATTTTCGATGTAACGTATATTTTTGAAATCCGGAATCTGGCTGTTACCATTGGTATAGGAAGCATTTGCTTCAATTTTTAATTTATACTTTGGTATATAATGTTCCGATTTATATTGATAAACCAATTGACTTCTCTGCTCAAAAAACTGACTCTTTGTAATACGAGTAAGTTGCGGTTCAGAGTTATCAAAAGAATTACGCACATTATTTACACCTGTTAAATTTGGCATGAATAAAAAGGAAACACTGTTATTAGGATTTAATTTATAAGCCACGTTAAAAAGTGCACTCCAACCATTTGTTTCACGACTAGCCTGCTGTGAAATATTTTCCGTTCTTTTCTGACCTTCTAATTCATCATATACCCAACGTACTACTTCTGATTGTGGATCATATACTACACTTGATCCGTATTTAAATCCTGCAATAAAACCTAAAGGTCTTCCAAATAAATTAACCTGATTACCAATACTAAAACTTTGAGAAAAGTTTAAAGGAGCATTCCATGTAGTAGTATTCCAGTTATTTGCGAACCTCTTTGCAGAAGCCGGTGCATTAGCATTAATTGAGTTAAATGCATCAGACTTGTACCCTCCAGCATTAAATAAATCTTTAGCTTGATTAAAGGCAGTTGGATCATCAAATAATGCTGGTGCCAACAAACCTAATTGTACTAATCCTAATTTATAATAAGTATTAAAAATATCTTCAGTAGGATCAATTGAAGTTACACCTAAAGAACTAAAGTAATCTCCTAATCCTAAAGCAGAAAATGTTTGCAATAAAGTAGGCTCTGTATTTGCAAAAGCAAACGACGCGTGATCATAACTTCTAAATCCATCATCGTATCCTAACCAATCCGTTGAACTTCTGTCAGAAGAAACAACATTTTTAAATGAAGATTGATTATTATAACCGAAACTAGTTTCTACATTAATAGCAAGATTATCAGGATAGTCTTTCGTTTCTACCGATAAAAATGCTCCTGCCCAATCACCAGGTAAATCAGGGCTTGCCGTTTTAGTAATAAAAACGTTGTCAATTAAACTAGCAGGAAATAAATCTAATTTGATATTATTAGTAAACGGATCTAATGTTGGAATCATAGAACCATTTACCGATGTTTTCACATATCTATCGCCAATACCTCTAACAGTAATAAAACCACCATTCGTAGAAACACCAGACACACGAGAAACAGCAGCAACAACATTTGCGTCTCCTGTTTTCTTCATTGTTTCAGAAGAAATATAATCCATCGAAACAGCAGCATTTTTCTTCACCATTTCAGAAAAATACTCTCTTGCTTTTGTTGCTTTCGCAGAAACTTCAACACCTTTTAACTCCTGTGCTGACGATTCCATGATGATATCTTTCACTACTACTTTTCCTTCCGGATTAACAGTAATTTCTTGTGTTTTATAACTTACATATGTAAACACTAAAACTTGAGGGCCTGCATCTTTAAAGGTCAGGGAATAATTTCCATCGAAATCTGAACTTGTACCTACTGAACGATTATTTTTTAACATAACGGTTACGCCTATGAGCGTTTCACCATTGGTGTCAATTATTTTTCCGCGAACTGTTCCTTGCCCGAATGAACTAACAACACAAGAAATTAAGATTACTAGTAGTAGTATTGGCTTCTTCATATTAGAAGTCGTAAGGGCTTTTATTTTTTAATGAATTTTTGCGTTGAACTTGTTCCGTTTACTGATAACTCAATAAAGTAAAGTCCTGTATTTAATTTGTCTACTTCAATTTGCTGAATATTCTTTTGAGCATTAACAGCAAACAAACCAGTAGCAACCATCTTTCCTGTTAAGTCATAAATAGAATAAACAACTTCTTCTGATTTAATATTTGCAGTATTAATAAATAAACTGTTTTCTACAGGATTAGGGAAAGCAGAGAAAGAAACATTTTTTGATGAAGGAGTGTAAATACCAATGCTTGGAGATGTGTACGTAAGTGAAGGAATAGAAATTTCACTTCCCACAGGATTTGAAGCAACAAAATTTTCTACGCCACCTGTCGGAGTACCAATCTGAATGTTTAATTCGAATGATAAAGTACCATTTGTAGTGATTTGTGCGATTAATACTTTATTATCTATTGGATCAGGACCAGTTGAACCATTTAAAGAAGCCCAAGAACCATTATTCGTAAAAAATAATGGACCATTAGTCCCATCATTCAGGTTATCAAAAACAGCAACTTCAGTACTAATTCCAACTGTAGTTACAGACTCAGGTAATCCTGCAAAAAATCCATCCTGAACTGTTAATGGAATTCCCATTGCAGGGTCGTTATTTTGTAAAACTTGTGGAGAATAGTTATTTACTGCATTATTTAAACCATCATCCATTGATTTCATAATTCCGAAGTTTCCATTGCAAGCAGCACCAACAGATAACCATGAATCGATCATAACTGTATTTCTTGCTGCATTTGTTTTTGAAAAAGTAGGAGATGTTGAACCACGATCTTCATTATTCCAGAATAAAGTAGTTGTTGCAATTTTCAAATCATGTCCTGGTACACCATAAGCAGCCTGAAACTTGTAGCCTGGCAACATATCTGCATAAATTCTGTAAGTCACTGAACCTACTGGCAGAATTCCACCATCAAGATTAGCATTAGTATCGTTGGCATCAGAAATATAATAGGTTTCTACTACTACATTTTCTAATCCGTTTTGAGCTTTAGAAACAAAGCCCGTAATAAGCAATAATGCAATTAGGTAAATTCTTTTCATGTTGGTTGTTTTTAGTGGTTTGTTAGGTATAAGTTTTCAAGCCCCAAAATTCCAAACCTTACATGATGAAAAACGAAACAAAATATTATGTTTGGGTTAAGTGCTACAAAAAGTTAACAATCATTCTTTACAATTTATTAATATTGGAATGTTGCTAATTATTGCACGATAAACGTTATTTCCTCTGCTTTACTTTTTGCTCCTGCAAAATCATAAACCACAGCGGTAACTTTAGCATTCCCGTCCATTTGTGGATTCCAGTTGAACGTAAATGGAGCAACAAACAATTCCGTGATTTTAAGATCGTTCACAAATAAATCTACCTTGCGGATGTTATTGTCACTATCACTCGCAACAAACTGTAATTTTTGTTGGTCGTATTTTTTTATTTTTTTATTCTTAGGAATTACCACCCACTTTATTTCAGGAGCGCTATTTTTTACCGCTGGATAAGTCAAATCAGGAAGTTGTAATTCAGAACCCTGAGGATTCTTAGCGTAATAATTTTCGGTACTTCCAAATGGGGTTCCTAACTGCAGATTTAATTCAAATGATAGCTGCCCGTCTGTTGTTAACTGAGCAATCAAAACTATATTATTAGAATCTGTTCCATAGGCTCCTCCAAATGAAGCCCATGAACCATTCTCAGTCATAAAGACCTGCCCTTTAGCAGTTGTATCGGTTGTATTATTAAAAATTTCTAAGTCGGCTTTATCAATACCATAAAAGGAAACTACCCGTTGCGGAGTTGCAGCTTGTAATCCATCGTATTTTGTCAACGGAATTCCCGCTTCTGGATTGTTATTTTTTAAAATGCCATTCTTATTGGTAAATGAATTATATGAATCTTTCGTTTTCAGAATTCCATAATCTGCCTCTGATCCAGCACCAACTGATATCCAAGAATCAAGCATAGTAGTATGCTCTTCTAATCTAAATCTCGGTACATCATTGGCAACAACACCTCCATTCATAGTATTATTAAAAAAATAAGTAGTGGTAGCTATCTTAAGTGGATGGCCACCAATTCCATAAACAGCCTGTAAACTATACTTCTGCTTCATATCAACATAGATTCTATAAGTCACAGAGCCAGGCTTCAAATAGCCACCATCCGTGATTTTTGCATCTGCGTCATCAGAAATATAGTACTTCTCAATGATTATTCCCTCTAGTCCATTTTGAGCAATAGAACATTTTCCAACTAACATTAAAATCAACAGAATAATAATTCGCATAACAGAATGAATTGATGGTGCAAAAGTCGAGGTCTAAATCAATTTTTAATTTAAGGCAATATTAAGTTTATGTAAACTAATCAAGCTGAATAATAACTTAATATCGGTTTTATAATACTTGTGGCATTCCTCTATCTTGCTCTGATAATGTTAACATTTTATTGTGAACTACCCTTCTAATTAACCGCTATTTGACGAGGCATTATTCATTAGCTTCGCTAAACCGTTACACCACCAGTTTATGAGTTATCAATGATAAAAAGACTGACTTCGTTTTTTCATAAAGGCGATAAAGATTCTTCCTTTGTTCTGAAAAAGAGCTTTTTAGCACTTGCCGTTCGGTTAGGGGGGATGATATCGCAGTATTTATTCATTTTCATTGTAGCTCGCTTATACGGTCCAAAAGAACAAGGTACATTTACCCTCTGCTTCACAGTCCTTCAGCTATTCGCTATCTTCTCACAGATGGGCCTTGATAACCGTTTAACCAGAATTATTGCAGCACACCGAGATCAAGCGGATGCATCCATTATCAAAACAACTTATTTGCAATCGCTGCAATTAACACTAACCGCCTCGTCTATTTGGGCCATAGCAACATTCTTTGCAGCACCATTTATAGCAGGGACAGTTTTCAGCAAGCCAGAACTTACCGATGAACTTCAGCAGACCTGTATGGCTTTTGTTCCGTTTGTTCTAATTGGATTAAACAGCGCTGGTTACCGCGGATTTAAAAACATGACTGGCTTTATGATCTTTAAAGCGATACAACCATTGTTGTCGGCTATTTTACTCCTCGTACTTTTTTACATGAAATCGAACTGGGGTGTTGTGCATGCCTACACATTTGCAACATTAGGCACTTGCTTGATTAGCGTTATAACGTGGTGGCGATTCAGTAAAATGAAAGAAGGTATTTATCAGCCTACGCTTAACTGGAATCAAATGCTGAGCGAATCAATGCCAATGATGTTAACAGGCTCGATGTTTTTTATTATGGGTTGGACAGATAATATCATACTTGGTATATTTCGTCCTTCTGAAGAAGTTGGACTTTATGATGTGGCATTTAAACTATCAACGCTATCGGCCATTGTATTACTTGCTATCAATGCCATTCAAGCTCCTGTATTCTCCGATTTATATCACAAAAAAGAAATGGGGAGATTGCAAAACATAATTATCAAATCAAACCGACTATTATTTTTTACTTCGTTACCATTAACACTCGTGCTATGCTTTTTTCCAGAAACTATTCTAGGATTTTTAGGAGAAGACTTTAAAGGTGCATGGATTGCCTTGATTTTATTATCGATTGGAAACTTCGTAAACAGCATAACTGGGTCAATTGGTATTTTATTGCAAATGTCGGGACATCAGAAACAATACAACAAGATTATAACGTCGACGGCTATAGGTAGTATTATTTTAAATTTGATCTTAGTTCCTAAGATTGGATTAGTAGGAGCTGCTATCTCCTCCTCATCGGCAAAAATTATTCAGAATTTATTATCCGTTGCTTACGCGAAAAAAAATCTTGGTATCCTTTCTATCTACTTACCAGGAATTGAAAAATTAAAAATGTTCAGAAATAAAAATGCTACAAAATAAAGAACCTAATTTCTTTGTAATCGGTGCTGCCAAATGCGGAACTACTACACTCTATGATTTTTTAGAGCAGCATCCTGATGTTTATATGTCGCCAATTAAAGAACCTCATTTCTTTTGCAGCGATATACAAATTGAAAACTTTAGTGATGAGTATAAAAAATATGTTTTCTCAAGAGGTATCAACATTCAGGAATATGTTGCTGGCGATATGTCGAAGAAATACTGGGAATGGTATGTTGATGACTTCGCAACTTATTTAAAATTATTTAAGAACGCTACAAATCAAAAAGCAATTGGAGAAATCAGCAATGGCTATTTGTTTTCAGTAGTATCAGCAAATGAAATAAAAGCAAAATATCCGCAGGCAAACATTGTCATGATTTTGCGTAATCCCATTTCAAGAGCTTACTCGCATTATCTCGCAAATGTTCGTGATGGCAGAACCACACTTTCTTTTCGTGAAGAAATAGAAGCTGATTTAAAAAAGACAAATAAAGGGTGGTGCATCTCTCATAATTATATTGAAATGGGAATGTACTTTGAGCAGGTGAAACGTTTTATGGATGCGTTTCCTAATAATCAAATTTTAATTTTTTTAAATGATGATTTGAAGTCGGATGCATCTGTTGTTGGAAAAAAGTTATTTGATTTCATTGGTGTAGATGCCAATGCTTCTATCAACTATTCAAATAAACAAAATGAAGCGAAGATGCCTAAATGGGCAGGACTAATAAAGTTCATCACACAAACGGGATTAAAACGAAAAATCTTTAGAGCATTGCCCGATAGCATACAAGCCAAAGTAAAACCAATATTCTTTAAAGAAGGGAAAATTCCGAAAATGAGTGAAGAAGATAAGAAATGGTTGATTAGCATTTTTAAAAACGATATCGAAAAGACACAAGCATTAATAAATCGTGATTTAAGTAACTGGCTCAAATAAAAGATGGAAAGAAAACATAATTTGCCCAACTTAATTATTGGAGGCGTACATAAAGCAGGTACAACATCATTACACACGTATTTATCGATGCATCCTGATGTTTGTGGTTCGTTAATTAAAGAACTTGCTTTTCTTTTGCCAGCACGTTATAACCAAGAAGTGCCAAACAACGATGTATACGCAACCCATTTCAAACATTACAATAACGAGAAGTTAGTTTTAGAAACAACTCCTTCTTACTTGTATGGAGGTTTACCTTTAATCAATTTCATCAACGAAAGATTAGGCGATGATGTGAAAATGATTTTTATTCTTCGTGAACCTACTGATCGTTTTATTTCTTTCTACCGTCATTGTGTAACTAAACTGGAAATTCCTGCGGATACTACATTAGAACAATTTGTTGAAATGTCGTCTTCTATCGAAAGTGGAATTCGTCAATCAAATGAAACAGATCATATCACGCAAGGTCTTATAGAAGGTGATTATGCTGCCTTTCTTCCTATTTGGATGGAGCATTTTAAAGATCGATTGCTGATTATATTCTTTGATGAATTATCGAATGATACCCCCGGTGTTATGAAGAAAATTTGCAATTGGTTAAACATTGATTTTTCATTTTATAAAAAAGAAGACTTCACCGTTGAGAACAGAACGGTTGATTATAAAATTGCCTTTGTACATAAATTCGCTTTGTGGGTGAATCATCATACAGAAACGTTCTGGAGAAAACATTACAAGCTAAAGCGTTTTATCCGCGGACTCTACTACGGCATGAATGAAAAGAAAAGTGATGCAACCAATAAAGGAGACGAAGCAGTTATTGCACGCTTGAAAAAAATGTATGATGGTCCTAATGAGCGATTAGCATCCATGCTTAAAAACTTCCCTAATATCAATTTACCTTATTGGTTGCAACGATGAACAATAAACCAGATTTCTTTATTGTAGGTGCTGCTAAATCGGGCACAACTGCTTTGCAACAAACACTTGCATCGCATGCGGCTATTTATATGTCGCCAATAAAGGAACCTAATTATTTTTATAATGAAGTTGCGATTGAAGAATTACGAAAAGGATTACAAGAGAAATTAAAAAAGGAAAATGCTGCGCAATGGATTAATGATGGAATGCAAGGTGAATTATGGAATGCATTTATCAGACAGGAGTCGTTGTACAAAAAACTATTTAGCAAGGCAGCACATTCTCAAATATGTGGAGAGGCAAGTGTAAGTTATTTATACTCGCTAAAAGCTGCAGAAAATATTTATCAATATAATCCTCAAGCCAAAATCATCATTATCTTACGTAACCCTGCTGAAAGAGCTTGGAGCCATTTCAATATGGAAAAACGAATGGGACTTGTATCAGCTAATTTTAAAAGTGAATTCGATAAACATCATCTGATATCAAATCCTATTTGGGGAAAAGATCCTATATTCTTAAGTGGTGGATTTTACTATGAACAAGTAAAGCGATATTTAGATGTATTTCCGAAAGAACAAGTATTCATTTGTCTTTATGACGACTATAAATCAAATGCTCAGCAAATAATAAATAAGCTATTAAGTTTTATTGGTATCACAAGTAATCTTAATTCAATCCCTATCGAAAATAAAAAAGCGAACGAAGCAAGAAAAAGTATTGTTGATTATTTATTGCCCTCAGGAGGAATTAAAACGAAGCTTAGAAAATTAGTGATGTTGCTTGGTATACATAAGCAATTAAAAAAAATATTATCCAAAGAAAGCAATGATAAGTTGCCGACTGAATACCGTAAGCTGTTAAATGAATTCTATTTAGCAGACATCGAAAAATTAGAAAAACTATTGTCGATTAATCTTACTAACTGGAAACAATCGTGAAAATACAATTCAACGTAAACAATTTTGTGAAAGGAAGTTTCTATCAACTTCTTTGGTTTGTATTTTTTGCAAGTGCGTTTTCTATATTCGGTAGAGTACCGAACAGAATTTTTGTTGATGTAACATCAATAGCATTTTTATTTATACTTCTAACACATTACTTATTTGAGTGGTATAAAGCTATTTCATTAAGAAAGGTAAAAAACATTACGCTTATTATGTTACCTTTTTTAATTATGCCGTTCATAAGTGCGATACAGGCGAGTAGAGTCTTTGGACAACCACTATTATTTGGACTAATAGCACAACGACAATTAACAATGGTCCTTTGTGCACATTTCATTGCAACTGCATTAGGTGATGGATGGCTTAAAAAAGAAAAATTCGAAAAATACTTTGTTGGTTCATTACATATCATGCTTTTTATTTTCTTGATATTTTACATGTTTGTTAATCCAGCTCGTTTCATAGATACAGAATTTGTAACACTAAGTCCTAACAAAGGATTCCGATATGAATTTCCTGATTCCTGCATATATGGTTTATTTCTTTACAGCATATTCAAAATATGGGTAGCTAAAGAAAAGGGATGGGTATTGTCTTTAATGCTAAGTGCATTTTACATTCTTGCCTACTTAATGGATAGAACTCAATTAATAGCCATCGCAGGAACAATTTTAACCTATGTGTTTTTAAATTTTTCATTCCCTCGAATTATTCGTTCGTTTATCATTGGAGGTGTGGGTGGCGTATTAATTTTCGGTGCTTTGTCTTTGGCAGCACCGGGATTAGTTGAAAAAAACATAAAACTATATGTCACAGCAGTAGAAACATTAACAGGAGAAAAGGTTTCTGAAGCTTCTACCAATATTCGTTTTATGGAATCTAAAATTGCGTTAGATGGATTCATAAAACACCCTATACTTGGTGTTGGATTTTTAAGTACAAAATGGAATGATGGTTTTAGAAGTTTAAACAAACATTTCTATCCTGTTGATGTTGGAATTCTTGGAAACTTATTCGTGTATGGAATATTAGGCACCCTTGTGTTCTACATTCCATTTTATATTACTTGGAGATATAGTCGTAAAATAAAAGAGAAAAATGATGCATTACTTGTGTCCTCTATTTATGTACTGCTATTTCAATTTGCAGATTATTTCACAGCCGCTTCTAACCAGAAATTTTTTGGGGTTGTAGCTGTATACTTTGGAATTGTTTATTACTACCGTTATAGAAAAGATACTATTGAAGAGACATTATGATTTTTATTGTAGGTAACAGCAGATCGGGAACTACCATGTTGGGTAGAATGTTGGGGAATAATTCAAATGTAAATTTATTTCCAGAATTACATTTGTTTGGACCTTGCATAGCACATGGTAAAGAACTTGAAATTATTAGTAAAGAAGATTGCATAAAAATTTTCAAATGGTTACTTGATGTTTATAGCAATGGATTTCATGCGAAGCGCAACCTAGATAATTATGCCGCTGCTGCAGAAACAATGGCCTCAGAATTTTATAAAGAGGGTGTAGATTCATGGGATGCATATCATTATTTTGTTCATCAATTATCGATACAAAAAAACAAGCAGATTCCATGTGAGGATATGCCTGGAAACATTTTTAAATTATCTCAACTATTTAAAAAATTCCCGGCTTGCAAAGTAATTCATATTATACGTGACCCTCGTGATGTTGTGTTGTCGCAAAAAAATCGTCATCAACGCAGAAAAATGGGAGGACATTATGTTACAAGAAAAGAGTCGTTACGTTTTTGGGCAAATTACCATCCCTATTTTATTTCAAGACTTTGGAAAAATGCAGTATCATCGGCAATTGTATTCGAAAATCATCCGAACGTACTTACCATAAAGTTTGAAGATCTTCTATTAAATACAACCGATGTACTTCAAACAATTTGTTCTCACTGCGGAATCAATTATGAAAATAGTATGCAACTTGTACCCCAAGTTGGCAGTTCATCGCAAAAGGATAATCCAGATAAGTTAGGTGTTGATGAAGATAGAGTTGGAGCATGGCAGCGAGGTGGTCTAAATAAAGGAGAAATTGAAATTTGCGAGCGAATTACAAAAGCGGAATTAGAACATTTCAATTATAGCCTAAGCAATACAAAAGTCAATATCTTTGTTAAGCTATGGTACCTTGGAATACTACCAGTTAAAGGTGTATTAGCTTTAATGCTAAACTGGGGAAGAACGAAAGGAATAATCAGTTTCATCAAAAACAGAATATTACGATAATGTCGAAAAAAAGTATTTTATTACTCGTTAGTCTGCTGGCATTATCTATAGCTTTTGTCTTAGGCTCTCAGATATTAAATAAGAATAATGAATCAGCAAGTATTATTCATGCAACTAATTTAAAGTCTAAACCTACTGGCTGGCCTTGGAGAGGTATTTCAATGCAATCTGGAAAATCTGATTATAAAGACATTCAATTTTTGCATAATTCGGGAATTAATTTTGTTCGATTACAATTGAAACCATCTAAGCGAACTGATAATGGTCGTTTAGCACCTATAGATGCATTCTATAATGAACTTTTATGGACGGATAAGATACTTGATGAATGTAAAAAGTATAATATGACTGCCATGATTGCTTACAACTTTTTTGTCTTAGATCCGAAAGATGCAATAGATGATAAATCGGAAGAGTTTTGGCAAGGGAGTAAATATCTGGATAGCGCCTATTCTCAAATTGATATCATCTGCAAACGATTTAAAAACAGAGGCGCTGAACTTAGTGCTTATGAGTTTATGAGTGAACCAGCAATTGGTGGTGATGAATTCTCAAGAGCTAGTAGTCCTCCGAGATTAGAAGAGTTCTTTAAAAATGCTCTGAAAACACTTCGTAAATACGATAACGTTAGATACTTTCTTCTAACACCAGGACCCTACGGAAAGCCATTGAACTACGTGGGATTTAAAGGTTTTAACATTAAAGATGATAAATTAATTTATGGGGCGCATCAGTACTTACCACAGCAGTATACGCATCAAGGAATTAAAAATAGGCCAAGAGGAATTAAGTATCCTGGAGTGGTAGCAGGTAAACAATGGGATAAAAATGCTTTAATCAAATCATTCAATGCGCTTAAATCATTTGAAACGAAAACAGGGTATCCCATTTTCATTGGAGAGTTTCAATCGGTTCGTTGGGCTCCCAACGGCAATCAGTGGGTGAAAGATGTTATTGAAATTATGAATGAACGTAAGTGGGGTTGGGCTTACTTTGCCTATAAACCAGATAATGATTTCTGGAATCCATATATGGAAGTAAAAAATCCAACTGATCAACCTGATGATTGGAAATTAGAGGACAAAGGAAATGAATCAGCCATTTGGAAGTATTTAACAACAACAGCGTTGAAGAAAAAATAAATCGAATGAAAATAGCCATCATAGATAAAGTTGGGAGTAAAGCAGGAATTGATCATTATGATAATTCTTTATTACGTGGTTTAATTGCTGCTGGCGATGAATGCTATTTATATTCTAACTTTGACTGTGAAGAGCCTCATGTAAAATATAAAAAGTACTTTCATAATGTTGGTGTAGGGAAATTAAAATCAATTATTAGTTCATTCACTGGTTTCTTCATCAGTATGATACATGCTAGATTCACAGGCGTACAATGGCTAATCTTTCACATATTTAGTCCAAATAGTTTTGATCTTATTACGCTACTTGTTGCACGTTTATTAGGATTTAAAGTTTTGACAATAGTTCATGATATAGAGAGCTTAGAGTTTACTACATCACCTATTATAAAAAACTGGGTAGTCGATAAATTACCAAATCAGAGAGTAGTACACAATTATTTCTGCAAAGAAGAAATAGCTAAAATCATTTCTGAAAAATCACTGCAACGAACCGCAATAATTCCTCATGTTAATTTTATTCAGCTATTCGATAAGTATCATGCGAATGAAAAAGTAGTAGAAGAAATTAAAAGTGATAATAAAACAATTAATCAGCTATCGCCTAAAATTGCAGATGCCATTAAAAATGGAGATGAAATTTTATTATTCTTTGGCCAGATTAAAAAAGCAAAAGGGGTTGACGTACTTTTAAAAGCTGCCGCTGAAACAAAAAGTAATTACAAGTTAATTATCGCAGGTAAATTACGTTTTGAAGATTGGGATCGATATGACGCAATTATCAAAGAAAAAAATTTAGAAGATAAAGTCATTCCCGTAATCCGACATATTAGTGATGAAGAAAGAGATGTGTTATTTGCCATTTCTAAAGCGGTAATACTACCCTATCGATTTATCTATCAAAGTGGTGTTTTGCTAATGGCAATGAGTTTTCCTAAGCTTGTACTTGCTTCTGATTTATCCCCTAACTCCGATATTGTAGAAGATGGTAAAAATGGATTTTTATTTAAATGCAAAGATGTTAGTCATCTGGCAGTTAAAATGGATAATCTATTTTCAGAAAATTATGATAAGGATTCATTACTTGAAAATGCAATGGCTGATATCGAAAGAAAAAACAATCCTGTGCTGATTGGTAGTAAATTTCATGCAGTGATGAATAACTAAACGCTAATTAATTTATCTAACGAATCAAATCTTCCTAATGAATGACTAATTCCGAAAATTTAAAAATCAGTGTTGTTATTCCCTGCTATAATGTTTCTAAACACATTGAAGATGTCATCAATGGAATTCCTGCAGAAATTAATTATATCATCGCTGTAAATGATAAATCAACTGATAACACCTTTTCTATTTTAGAACAACTAGCAGAGTCAAACAATAAAATTTATATTGTTCATCATCAAACAAATCAAGGTGTAGGTGGTGCAATGATTTCTGGTTATAAAAAATCATTAGAATTAGGTGCCGATATCACTATCAAGATGGATGGTGATGGACAGATGGATGCAGCTAATATTGCTAAATTGATTCAGCCTCTTATAGAAGGGAAGGCCGATTTTTCGAAAGGTAATCGATTTAGAGATCTTCGAGCCCTACAAGCTATGCCTCCTGTTCGACGAATAGGTAATTTAGGATTAAGCTTCTTAATTAAAGCTGCATCTGGTTACTGGAATATCTTTGACCCTACCAACGGATTCACAGCGATAAAAAATGAAACACTTGCGTTAGTCAATTTTAACAAGCTGCATAAGCGTTATTATTTTGAAACGTCGATGATTGCTGAATTATACTTTTGCAATGCGGTGATATTTGATGTACCAATGAAAGCAAAATATGGTGATGAGGTATCAGGCTTATCAAGTACAAAAACACTATTTGAATTTCCTCCTAAGTTATTAGTCACTTTCTTGAGAAGAATTTTATTGAAGTACTTTTTATTCGATTTTAATGTTGGCACGTTGTATTTAATAACGGGCATACCTATTTTCTTATACGGATTTATTTTTGGTTTGCTTAAATACGAAGAGTACGATAAACTTGGTATTGGTGCTCCTACTGGTACAGTAATATTACCAACCTTGCTTATCATTTTAGGATTTCAATTATTACTTGCAGGATTAGCGTTTGATGTAAATAACTATCCGAAGAAACAATCTTCCTGATATAATCGTAATAATTGCTTCCCTAATTGACTATTTGAATTAACACCCGATTAACATATGAAACCATCGAAGAAATCAGAAAAATCAGTGAATAAAAATAAAGGCAAGATAAATGATCAATCTGGTGGCAACACCATTTTTAATCGGATTGGAGGAATTGCAATTGTAATTCTTGGAATGTTGATTTATGCTAACTCTTTTGATTGCGGTTTTCAATTTGATGATAAACATAATATTTTAGATAACGAAGCAATAAGAAGTCTATCGAACGTAAAACAAATGTGGGATATTAACCACTCTCGTTTTCTTGCGTTTTATTCTTTTGCGATTAACTTTCATTACGGACAGTATAATGTATGGGGTTATCATTTTGTCAATATGTTGATTCATGTTATCAATGCAGCAGTCGTATTTTGGATTGTACGATTATTATTTAAATCGCCTGCGTTAAAAGATCATTCTCTTGCTCAACATCAATCGTCGATTGCATTAATCACCGCATTACTATTTGTATCGCATCCATTAGCAACAGGAGCTGTAACCTATATCGTACAACGAATGGCTTCAATGGTAGCCATGTTTTATTTCCTTTCAATTGCATTATACATGAAAGGCAGATTGAATCCCGGCAAATCAGCTTATGTATATTTCGCAGGAGCTTTAACATCATTTCTGTTGGCTATTCTTACTAAGGAAAATGCCTATACCATTCCATTTGCTATCGTATTAATGGAAGTATTTTTCTTCTCTACTAAAAAAATATCCATCAATTTCAGAGATAAAAAAATTATCGTTTCATTATTAGCGATTGTTGCTTTTATGATTTTCACAGTTACTTCTTTTTCCTTAAGTATATTTAACCCATTACCTCCATCAACATTTAACACAACTACTATTACCTCTTCGAATTATTTTTTCACGCAGCTGAGTGTAATTGTAAAGTATATTCAATTGTTGATTTTACCAATCAATCAGAACTTAGACTATGATTTCCCTATTGCGAATAGCATCATGGAAGGGACAACATTGGTAAGTGGAATTTTCCTTTTATCATTAGTAGGACTTGCTATTTATTTGTACAACAAAAACAGAATATTATCATTCGGAATCTTCTGGTTCTTTTTAACGCTATCTATCGAGTCGAGCATCATTCCTATTTCGGATGTAATTTTTGAGCACCGTACTTATATTCCTTCATTCGGTTATTTTTTAATTATTACCTGTTTGATTTATCAATTACTGTATCAAAAAAATAAGAGTTTAACTACATTATTATTTGTCTTCTTAATAGGAAGCAATACGGTACTTGCCAGCCAACGGAATAAAGTATGGAAAGATGAAATAACACTTTGGTCAGATGCGAATAGTAAATCGCCTAATAAAGCTCGTCCTTTGATTAACCTAGGATATGCTTATGGCAAATTACAGCAATGGGATAAAGCTATTAATGCATTTACTAAAGTGAATGAAATAGAACCCAACTACCATGCAGCTGCTTATTATAATTTAGGTATTGCTTATTGGACAACAGGTCAAAAAGAAAAGTCGATGGAGAATTATTCTCTTGCGATTAAAGTAGATCCTAAATACGCTGATGCATACTATGGACGTGGTGTTTGTTATTATTATTTGAACGAACAGGACAAAGCGTTAGATGACTATTCAAAAGCTATTGCGATATTACCTCGACCAGAGTTATTTTACAACCGTGGAATGATTTACTCGAATAAAAAAATGTGGAATGAGGCGATTGCTGATTATTCGAAAGCTATTGCTACTACTCCAAATAATCCGAATTTGTATTATAGTCGGGCATCAGCGTACGGTAGCATTAACAAATGGGAATTAGCAGCCGAAGATTTTACGAAAACACTGCAACTAGATCCACAAAACAAATCAGCAGCATCTAACCGCGAATTCGCTTATACTAAGATTAAGGAATTACAGAATAAGAAATAGTGGAAGATATCCGATTACAATAGATTACTCTACTGTAACGCTCTTCGCTAAATTTCGCGGCTGATCAACATTACATCCACGCATTACTGCAATATGATATGCTAACAACTGCAATGGAATAACACTCACAAGTGGAACAAGAATTTCATCCGTCTCTGGTATTTCAATTACATAATCCGACATCTTCTTCACTTCCTCATCTCCTTCTGTTACGATTGCAATGATTTTTCCTTTACGTGCTTTTACCTCTTGAATATTACTTACTACTTTCTCGTAAGAACCGTGCTTTGTTGCAATAACCACTACTGGCATCTCTTCATCAATTAAAGCAATTGGTCCGTGCTTCATTTCAGCAGCTGGATAACCTTCCGCATGGATATAAGAAATCTCTTTCAACTTCAATGCACCTTCAAGTGCTACCGGGAATCCGTAACCACGTCCGAGGTATAAAAAGTTACGCGCATCTTTATATTGTTTCGCTATTTCCTGAGCTTGCTCATTACATTTTAAAGCCTTCTCTACTTTAGCAGGAATTGTTTCCAATTCATTTAATATTTGACGGAAACGCGATTCCGTTATAGTACCACGACGATGAGCAATTTGCAATGCCATTAACGTTAATACAGTAACCTGCGCAGTAAATGCTTTTGTTGATGCAACACCAATTTCGGGTCCTGCGTGCGTATAGGCGCCAGCGTGAGTAGCACGTGGAATACTTGAACCTACTACATTACATACTCCGAAAATGGTAGCCCCTTTCGATTTTGCCAATTCAACAGCAGCAAGTGTATCCGCAGTTTCTCCACTCTGAGAAATGGCAACTAATACGTCATCTTCAAATATAACGGGATTGCGGTAACGAAATTCAGATGCATATTCAACCTCTACTGGAATACGTGCTAAATCTTCAATCAAATACTCAGCAACCAATCCTGCATGCCATGATGTACCACAAGCAGCAATGATGATTCGTTTCGCATTCGTTAATTTATTTTCAAACTCACTAATTCCACCTAACTTAATTGCACCACTTTTCGCATCAAAACGTCCACGCATACTATCGTTGATAGAACGAGGCTGCTCATAAATCTCCTTCAACATGAAGTGCTCATACCCGCCTTTCTCTAATGCTTCTAATTTTAATTCCAGTTCCTGGATATACGGAGTTTTAATTTCGTTTCCGATCGTTTTCACTGTCAACACTCCATTATCCATGATTGCAACTTCACCATCATTCAGGTAAGCTACGTTCTTGGTATATTCTACAATTGGAGTAGCATCTGATGCAACAAAAAACTCATCTTGTCCGATACCAACTACAATAGGACTCCCCTTACGGGCAGCAATCATTTTATTAGGTTCATTTCTAGAAAGAACAACAATTGCATACGCACCAACTACTTCACCTAAGGCAAGACGAACGGCTTCTTCAATACTTACATTTTCACGAATTTGAATTTCTTCAATTAAGTGAATTAAAACTTCTGTGTCAGTGTCACTATGAAACACATGGCCTTCCTGAATTAACTCCGCTTTAATAGAAGCGTAGTTTTCAATGATACCATTATGGATGATTGCTAAATTTTGTGTTTGCGAATAATGCGGATGTGCATTACGATCATTCGGCTCACCATGCGTTGCCCAACGCGTATGTCCCATACCAACATTTCCTTCTACATTTTTATCTTTCGTGAATTCAGAAAGATCACTCACCTTACCAGCCTTCTTAAAAACATTTAATCCATTGTTAAGTAATGCAACACCTGCACTATCATAACCACGGTATTCTAGTCGTTGAAGACCTTTAATCAAGATTGGATAAGCCTCACGCTTTCCGATATAAGCAACAATTCCACACATAGTTTATGGATTTATCTTTGTATAAGTAACAATTAATTTCATTGAAGAACCACCTTGTAGCACGGTTCTTTGTGCGTTGGATGTACTACCGCCAGCAGCGATAAACAATCCGTAATCTGTTTTACCACTCTCGTTAATTCCCTTCACAATATTCTGAACGTAACGCGCAATATTGAAACGATATTCACCAGTAGCAATATCGTAAGCACCACCATAATATGTAGATGATTCAAATGCATCGATAATCGAAGTATTCTTTCCAACAGAATCGCTTCCAAAAATTAAGAGGTTATCATGGTTTTTGAATCCTGAAGTATTTGCTGCTGAATTCATTTTTATAACAAGCTCTGCTTTATTTATTGAAACTCTTCCCGAATCATAAAGATGCTTTAAATGCGGAATAAAAATACTGTCTTTTAATCCACCCATTGATTGAACCACTAATGTATTATCAGGAATATTATCATTGTTAAATGCTAATCGTTCATGTTTGAAATTACTAAAGCGAACAGAACTGATATCAATTTGAAACTGATAACTTTTATTTCCTGAAAAATAAACTGTCATGCGATGATATAAACTCGTTGATGGAAGTGTAATAATGCTACCTACTCCATCAGCACTATCAACAATTACAATTCCTTTAAAGTAAGATAAGAATGCTGTATTACTTGCAAAGTTCGCGGTGTTAGTCTGACAATCTCTCATTAATCTACCACCGAAAGCAGTATCCATTGCAATGCGTAACTGAGGAACTGTTTTAATTCCACCTACAACACTTGAATCTTTTAGATTAGGAATTAAATCCGCGTGACCTAATAAATCGCCTCTTGCAAATGTTCTTTGTGAATAATAAGTACTATCGAGATATAAATCTTCTTTCAATTCATAAACAGAGATGTGATGCGTCGCGTTTGAATCACCAACAATCGATTTATAATTAAAACTCAAAATTACAGAATCGGGTGTTGAAACATCAAATGTTGTTGCCGACAATGTATTTCCTATTCTAACTTGCGAAACAAATCCAGCAAATGTTTTTCCAACATAAGGATCATCAATGCTTCCTGCAAAAAGAGTTGGTGCTTCTAATAAATTTTTCAGCGGACCCCATACAACAAGAGAATCCTCTTCAACAGTATAAGTATTAATAGTAAAAGTATCGGTAATAGATAATCCGGGTTGCACCGAAGCATCTTGCAGGTCTAATCCTATTATTTCAGGATCACTACATGAATGCAAAACGAAGGAAAATAAAAATAGTACCGGAACAAACCAGCGTGCAGACAACTTTAACATGCCACGAAAGTAATTGAAATTTGCAATAATCCGTAGGAATTAGATTACTCTGCCAACACTGATTCTTCAATCAGCGCTTCATCATAGAAATTATCGTATGCCTCGATGTATTCTTCAGGATTTTTATACCCTAAAGTTGGTTTCGATAATTTCTTAAATGCTGCCTCTACGTCCGGATGTATGCTTGGAGATGATTGGATAACTGCATCCGACCAGTTCATTGCTAATTTCGTTAACGAAACATAGTTAGGGTCTTTGATATCCTTTACATCAGCATCTGTTAAACCATCCATCAAGGTTTTCTTAGCGAAATTCTTGTTGAAAGGCTCAGAAAATGCATCATCATGAATAGAATAAACAATCTTGCTTGAACTAAACATTGGATCATCCTTATAACTTGTTTTGATAAACAAAGGCACCAATGCTGTCATCCAGCCATGGCAATGGATAATATCGGGAGACCAACCTAATTTCTTAACTGTTTCTAAAACACCTCTCGCAAAAAAGATAGAACGGTCGTCGTTATCGTTAAAGAATGAGCCATCAGCATCACGAATAGTACGCTTACGTTGGAAGTACTCTTCATTATCGATGAAGTACACCTGCATACGCGCTGCTTGAATAGAAGCAACTTTAATGATTAGCGGATGGTCAGTATCGTCTATAATCAGATTCATCCCTGAAAGGCGAATTACCTCATGTAACTGATTTCGTCTTTCATTGATATTTCCGAATCGCGGCATAAAGGTGCGGATCTCTTTTCCTCTGTCCTGAATTCCTTGTGGTAAAAACCTCGCCATTTTACTTTGCTCAGTCATTTCCAGATAAGGATATATTTCACTTGAAATAAAAAGAACACGCGCTTTTCTCATAGCCATATCAACTTATTAAAATTTATACTGCAAAGGTAAGAAATTTAGTCGGATTTTGCAATATTCAAACACTCCACATCAATATATTTTCAGAGGAGAAAATAATAACGTGATTTAGTTAAGAAAAGTACTTTATTATTTGTTTTGTATCGAAATTTTCCTTATTAAAAAGAGTAATCCCCACGTTAAAAACACACTTGCACCCAATACCATCTCTTGTCCTGAAGCAATTCCTAATCGATCTGGATCAAACGAAAGCGCATTTTTGTTTTTACCTAACTCCATTAAGAACGCTAATAGGTTATTTGCAAAGTGCGCCACGATTGGAAGGTAAATACTACCACTCCATACGTAGAGGTAGCCAAGCATGGCTCCTAATGCAAATCGAGGAATAAAACCTGCAACATCCATATGCATTGCACTAAATAGCGTTGCAGTAAGAATAATTCCGAAGTGCTTGTTTTTAGCTAAATCGATAAATAATTTCTGAATTACCCCTCTGAAAATTAACTCTTCAGACACAGCAGGAATTATTGAAATCACAATGCAACTAAATAATAAACTCATGAAAGAGTCGCCCTTCATTAAGGCCTCTCCAATTTTCTGAGCTGAATTACCAGGAGAGTTTAATAAAGCTTTTAACCAATCGGGTAAATTAATTCCAGCGTTAATCAACGACATCCAATTTACAAAAGGCTGAATCATCAGAATTAAAATAGAAACAATGATAATTTGCTGAACATCGATGCTTTTATTCGCACCTAAGTATTCCTTTATATTGTCAGAAAAAAGATAAGCTGCAATTACCGGCGGAATAAAAAAGGTCCCGATTGCAGAAAACAGTTGCGTGATTTTCAAAGCAAACACAACCTTAGGATTATTCAAATCAGATAACGCCGAAGCACTACCGAAAATATCAATTCCTGTAATGAGCTGGGCGATAAGAGCACCAAGAGTAGAAGATACAACAGCAAGTATCATTGCTATTCCAACTAAAATTAGAAATTTTCTGTAAGGTTCACGCGCTGCGAGGATGGCTTTGAATTGCATTCTTTGTAGTTTTGCGCAAAGGTAATCAGTGCTGCTTAATTTTTAAGGCATCCGATAAAAATACAAATGGTCAAAATTGCGAATATAGAACTGGGCGATTTCCCCCTATTACTCGCTCCTATGGAGGATGTGAGTGATCCGCCCTTTCGTTTGGTATGCAAACAGAATGGTGCCGACCTGATGTATACGGAGTTTATCTCGAGTGAAGGACTCATTCGCGATGCAGCAAAAAGCGTGATGAAGCTTGATATTTTTGAATACGAACGTCCTATTGGCATTCAGCTGTTTGGGTCGGATATT
>CAINEC010000173.1 GCA_903847585.1 uncultured Bacteroidota bacterium | reverse complement strand
ATAATTCAGCAATTCATCCAGGCGCTACAGAAATTTGTGGTAACGGAATCGATGATAATTGCGATGGTAACATCGATGAAGGTTGTGTATGTGTAAATCCTCCAACTGCAAATGCTGGGTCTAATACAAACGTATGCGCAGGCAGTTCAGTTGCCTTAAATGGTTCAATCGGTGGAAGCGCATCTAATGGTACATGGTCTACAAGCGGTACAGGAACCTTCAGTCCATCTGCTAGTGTATTGAACGCAACGTATATTCCTTCATCAGCAGATTATACAGCGGGAAGTGTAACGCTAACTTTAGCAACGAATGCTGTTGCACCTTGTACAGCAGCCTCAAGTACTGTTTTAATAACGTTTACTCCTTTACCAGCAGCAATAGGTGCTATTACGGGCCAAGCAAACTTATGTCAGCCAGGATTGAATCCTTATTTTTATTCAGTCGCGCCTGTTGTTGGAGCAAGTTCATATCAATGGACAATTCCAACTGGAACAGTATTCGTGGGTGATTCAACAACAAGTACCGTGTTGATTAAATACATCGATTCATATGTACAATCGGGTATTGCAGGAAACATTACTGTTACTCCATTAAATTCAACAGGATGTGGTTCTACAAATCCATCATCATTATTTGTTCAAGCGCAAATTGCAGCACCCGTGCAGCCACCGTCAATTTCAGGACAGCAATCAGTGTGTAATGGAGATATTGCAACCTATTCAATCGCGAATGTTGCTCGTGCTACAAGCTATGTATGGACAATGCCAACAGGTGCAAGTATTATTAGCGGGTCAGGAACAAATATTATTTCAGTATCCTACGGTGCAACATTTACAGGAGGAAATATTACAGTTGCCTCAAGTAATGGATGTGGAACAAGTGCAATACGATCTCGTTCGGTATCTCGTAATGTTTTAGGTGCTCCTACATCGATAACAGGTGCTATTGATGGATTATGTAGTAGTAGTAATGTAGTATATTCGATTGCGCCTGTAACAGGAGCAACAAGTTATTTGTGGACAGTTCCTGCTGGAGCGAGCATCACAGGGTCTCCTACAAGCAATTCAATATCTGTTAATTTCAGTGGTACATTTACAACTGGAAATATTACAGCAGCAGCTGTGAATGGCTGCGGTACGGGATCAATACGAAGCTTAGCAGTGAAAGCAGTTCCTGGTCAGCCAGTAAGTATTATAGGTGCTACAGCTGTATGTACCTTGTCATCACAAACTTATTCAACGCAAACAGTAACGGGAGCTTCAAGTTATGTATGGACAATACCAGGAGGCGGTACAATCAACGCTGGTCAGGGGTCAAAAATCATAAACATGACCTATGGTGTAACGCCCTCGGCCAACGGCATTATTACGGTGAAAGCATCAAATACATGTGGTATTTCTGCAGTGCGTGTCTTAGCAGTAGTATCGACTACATGTCCGCGTGTAGGTGATGCGACATCCTTATCAATGGTTGCTTATCCGAATCCTACAAATTCAATTTTAACAGTAGAGTTTACAGCAGTGGAGTCAGAATCGGTCAATATGACTATGTGTGATGCTGCAGGGCGAGTAGTTTACAATGAAAACAAAGCAACAACATTAGGTATAAATACAGCTACAATTGATGTGTCTACACTCTCGAAAGGAGTTTATTTATTTCAAATGAAATCAAACACCAATACGGAGTTGCTTCGTGTCTTAGTTGAATAAAATAGTTTGTTTGTAAAATTAAATTTTTCTTATCGGCAGTCAGAAATGGCTGCCGATTTTTATTGGGCGATTTTTTTAAATTATAAATAAAAAAACCTCTTAAAGTTAATTAAGAGGTTTTGCAAATTTTTTGTTTCCTGATTAATTCTTGTTCAAAAACGTATTTTCATCCGTTTTGATTTCTTTCTTATCAGCATTTAAAAGTTGAAGTGAGGTGTCACCATAAACCTGAAAGTGTTTAAAAGACCCGTCATTAAAGTTTAGAGATAATATGCTTTTTTTATCAAGATCACTAACAATATACTTCCCGCTTTTTTCAATTAAACTATCTGAAGATTCAGCACCTAATTTAGTTTCCGAATATTTAAAACTACTATCCTGATGTAATGTTAAAAATGAATTAAGTCCATCACAGTCTTTACATGGTAAAACACCTGAGAAGTTTTTGTCTGGTGCGATAGAATCGATTTTGATTAAGGATGTATCGGTATTAATGGTGTCATAAACAACCACTACATTTTTTGAATTTCTTTCGCATGAGGTAATGGTCCAAGCGACAATAGCAAACAATAGTACTTTTTTCATTTTTTTAACTTATAGCATGCAAGATAACTTTTTTTTAGAAAAATAAAAAAATAGTTTTCAATAAAATCAAAAAGTGTAATACATGCTGAAGCTTCCGTTTAAATTTACTGGTGGGTTAAGTCCAGAAGGATCATAAACTGTACAGCTGAAGTTTCCTTTTATCTGATGATTATTCGAGGAATAGAAGGTAATATTTAAAATTCCTGGATTATTATTGCTTGTTGTAAAGGCAAATCCAAGTGCGTTAGTATAGTAAATGCTATTTATTGATTCGGTTATAGGGTGGGATCCGGGTGAGTAGTCTGTTAAATCGAACGTAATAGTTGGGCCATTCGCAGAGATTCCGTTCATGGTCATTGTAATTGCTTCGTCGGCAAAGGCGGTTGTCGCGCAGTAGTTACCGATATTATCATTCCATTTGATAAATCCATTGGGAAGTAAGCACACATCTACAACAGGATTGGTATAAACGGGATCTTCTTCACAACTCGAAATATTGAAAATCGAGAATATAGTTAATAATAAGACGATACTTTTTTTATGGAATAACATAATGGCGAATTTTGTTAATGTAAAAATACATAAAACTTAAAAAAGTACTTCTTCAGTTTTTTTATAATTTTGAATTTAATTAAATCAAATGTTTATTTTAATGCGTACGTTTATTTTATTCTTTTTTTTGATTTATAGTTGTTCTGTTAGTGCACAAACGTTTATGAATTTGCATTTGAGCAATGGATTTGTGATGCAATATCAATTGAGTGCTATTGACAGTATAACGTATAGCACCTCCGTTGTTGGTTGCTCTGGCGGACCATCAACACTTACTGATATTGACGGAAACATATATCATGTTATTACTATTGGTAATCAATGTTGGATGAAGGAGAATTTAAAAACAACACATTATAAAAATGGCACTTTCATTCCCAACGGTTTTAATAATGCTGCGTGGGCAGGATTGGGCTTTGGTGCTTACGCAGAAGTTAATAATTACATCGCGAATACAGCAGTTTTTGGCAAGCTTTATAATTGGTATGCTGTAAATGATATTGCTGGCTTATGTCCTGCTAATTGGCATGTTCCTTCTGATTCGGAATGGAATCAATTGGTAAAATTTATAGATCCTTTTGCTGACACTACCTGTATTAGTTGTTCTCAAAGTCCTACTGCTGGTGGAGCTATGAAAGAAATCGGCCTTAGTCACTGGACAGGTTCTAATATCGGAGCTACCAATACTTCGGGCTTTACAGCATTACCAGCTGGAATGAGGGAGTCTGCTGGGACGTATGGTGCATGGTTCGGGTACCTTGGTTATTGGTGGACTTCAAGTTCTGCCAGTTCTACAACAGGTTATTACCGCAATCTTGATGCAAGCAATAGTAGTGTTTATCGTTATTCGAATACTAAGACTACAGGCATGGCTGTACGCTGCGTTAAAGATTAGCTTTTGCCTAATGCTGGCTTTGCTATTTATTTCGTGTGCTAATCGACTTAGATTTTTGAATTATTGTTTCGTAGCAAATGATCAGCAATTACTAGTGCCGCCATTGATTCAACAATAGGAACAGCTCGTGGCACAACGCAAGGATCGTGGCGACCTTTACCTGCTAACGCTACTGCATTACCGTTTTTATCAACGCTTTGTTGCTCTTGCATGATAGTCGAAACTGGTTTAAATGCAACTCGGAAATAAATAGTTTCTCCATTGCTGATTCCCCCTTGAATACCACCAGAATTGTTAGTTGCTGTTTTTATTCCTTTATCAGATGAAATAAACAAGTCGTTATGCTCACTTCCTTTACGAAGCGTGCTTGAAAATCCATCGCCAATTTCAAAACCTTTTACGGCGTTAATGCTCATCATTGCCTTGGCTAAATCAGCGTGAAGTTTATCGAATACAGGTTCGCCTAATCCAACAGGTGCACCTTTAATGACGCAGGTGATGCATCCACCAATACTATCGCCTGCTTCTTTAATGGATAGAATATAATCTTCCATCTGCTTTGCGATAATGGTATCCGGACAACGAACGATGTTGCTGTCAATTAAATTTAAATCGACTGAATCAACACTTTGTTCCATTGTAATTTTTCCAACGGAACTAACAAAAGCATGTATGGTTATTTGATGATGGTTTAATAAAAGCTGTGCAACTGATCCTCCTAATACGCGTGCAACTGTTTCACGAGCGGAGGCTCTTCCGCTTCCACGATAATCACGAATGCCATATTTCTGCTCGTAGGTATAGTCAGCATGATTCGGACGATAAACATCTTTTAGGTGCAGATAGTCTTCAGGCTTGGTATCTTTATTACGAATGAAAATTGATATTGGAGCTCCTGTTGATTTTCCTTCAAATACACCTGAAAGAATTTCGAACTGTTCATCTTCACTACGAGAGGTAGTTATCGCACTTTGGCCAGGCTTTCTTCTGCTT
>CAINEC010000172.1 GCA_903847585.1 uncultured Bacteroidota bacterium | reverse complement strand
GGTTATCTTAACGGATGGAGAAGAGAACTCTTCACAGTTTTATAACTATGCACAGATTGCGAATAAAATTAAAACGCTTACAGACAAAGGAAACTGGTCGTTTTCATTCTTAGGAGCAGATATCGATGCATGGAGCATTGCACAGCATTTAAATATTAGAAAAGAGGAAGTAAGATCGTTTTCTAAAGAGCAAATGTGCAATTCAATGAATGAATTATCTGCAGAATTTGATGGGTACATGTTAAAAAAGACAATGGGCCTTCGTTCTAATAAGTTGTTTGGAAATGATGATGCTCCAAACCCACCGCTTCCAAAGAATTAATTAATTGTTCAATTATAATTATTGTTTATAGTTCAATTTTAAAATAATCATATTCAAAAATCAATTTATGAAAAATACAATTGTTCCACCAACACAAAATGCGATGATGTCATTGGCATTGTATCGCGAAGAAACAACCTGGAAATTTGATGATGACCGCAAAGCAATTATTGCCGAGCCGTTTGTCTTAGGCATGTCGGAAATTATCAGTTCTTATTTACCAGACAACAATGAAACATCCACCATTATTTTTAGTGCCAATCCGTTTCCTGGAGCGCATTGCTTAAAGCTGGAAAGAGAAGAGTCGAACGGAGGCTGGTATCAAGTGAACGAAACAGGAATGCGCGGCTGGTTATGTCCGGTAACGCGAGTGTATATGGGAGGAATTCCCTCTCACATTTACTTTCATGTGTTTGGATAATTGTTAAATGCAAATGGAGTTAAGGGAATTTCCAGCATTGTGTAGGCTTGATGAATCATTTCATAAATCCTATAACCCCCGGCCTTCTTTTTTGAAGGACAATGCAACGGTGTTAAAATAATTTTACGCCGATTTTTTGGAAAGAGTGGTGCAGCGTATCTCTATTTTGAGGTATTGCTGCATTATTCTTTCATAAATTAAATTAATTATATAAATTTACGATAATGATTGTACACTTAATTAGAACTGCAGGAGTAAGCGACGAATTATATTTCGGTTGCCATGAATTTTTAAATCAGTTTGTTGGACCGTATAGTTTTGTGTTGAGCGATAAACCAAGAGAGATTACCATCAAAGATGAAATAAAAATTGTAGAGCCAGGAGATCCTAAGTATGACATAAAAGAGGTTAGAAGTTTTTCACAATCAGTATCTATGCCGGCTAAGAATATTCAAGAGCGAAAATCATGGAGAGACTTATTTCGTATTAATAATAAATACAGAAAGTCGAAGGATGTTAAAGAATCTAATTTATATGATTCAAGACACTCTGAAATGCCTGAAGAGCTTATTGATGATTATGATTCAACCATATTTGAATCAACACCAGCTGTAGAAGAACTTTCAAATTTTTATTTTTCAGAAAATAGAAAACCCTATATTGTAATTCTTCTAACAGAACATGCTAATCATGAGAATTGGTTTGTAGGGTATGATCCAAATCTAAAAGGTAATTATTTTATTCATGTGGATGGTTGGGAACATTTTACTTCTGGTGATCCTCGCTATCCCGTATGTTATCATATTGCAAGTACGCTTTTAAAACATGCAATGTTTGATAATCCGCAGGAGATGGGTAACTATATGCATTATCAATCGAAAGGATGTATGATGGACTTTTGTCAGAATAAATCAGAAGTGATGTTAAAGCTCCGTACTGCTGATGTTTGTCCTGATTGTCAACGGTTGATACGAGCGAAACAAATTCCACATATGCAGTTACGTTATACGTTTGATGTGATGGAAGATATACGTAGGCAGTTGTTGTTTAAAGATCGTTATGACTTATTACGACAAGCAACTCCTATGTTGGTTAAAGGTCGTGCTCAAAAAATAGTATTGCCAGAGATGGGGATGTTGCAAATCAATTTATCTCCTACTGAAAGGGCTATTTATCTTTTATTCTTAAATCATCCCGAAGGAATACGCCTAGCTGAAATGGGAGACTATAAAGCAGAATTGAGGGGGATTCTTAATAAGGTAAGTCCGAGTGATAGTCGAGAGACAATTGAAAGCCAGTTAGAGAAGTTATGCGAATACAACAGCAATTCTTTAAGTGAAAGAATGTCGAGGATAAAAAGAAAGTTCGACGATAAGCTAGGTACTGCAATGGCTGAACATTATTACATAAAAGGGCCGAATGGGGGGCTGAAGAAAATCGACTTAGACAGGGATTTATTAAAATTCCAAGACAACTAGTATTTACATAGCAGATTTGTTTTTTGTTAGGCTTCAATTCGCTACTTTTGACGAAAGCAAAAAAAATTTACTATGAATAAGACATTATGGGTTATTGATCCCGTTCACTCCGACATTTCTTTCAAAGTACGTCACATGATGATTACTAACGTGACAGGTACATTTGATAATTTTACAGCAAAGATGCTATCATCAGAAAAAGATTTTTCTGACGCAGAGATTGATTTCGAAGCACAGATAGATTCTGTTAATACGCGAAATGAGCAACGAGATGGTCACTTGAAAAGTGATGATTTCTTCAGCGCAGGAACCTACCCAACAGTATCTTTTGCAAATGGTAAATTAAAAAGCAAAGGTGATCATAAGTATGATTTGATGGGCGACATTACCATCAAAGGAGTAACTAAGCCTATCACATTAGCTTGTGAATTTACAGGAACTGTGATTGATCCTTGGGGACAAGCTAAGGCAGGTTTTGAAATTAATGCTGTAATCAATCGTTCTGAATTTGGTTTAACATGGAATGCAAGTAACGAAGATGGAGATGTTGTATTAGCTGAAGAAGTGAAGCTTGCATTAAACGTTCAGATGATTAAGCAAATGTAATTTTGATGATACAGAATTTAAGAAAGAACATCTATCGTTGGTTAAAGTCGAAGTTAAAGACCGAACAACGGATGTTCTTTTTTTATGGGGCATTATTTGGAAGTGCATTTCCAATTGTTGGTACGTTATGGCAAAGTTTATTTGCTTATAATAGTTTGTCGCCAACACATTGGATAATGTGCCAGATGGAAGCTCCAACACTTTGGATAATCGATTTAGCTCCTTTGGTATTAGCCATTGTAGCTTCCTATGCAGGACGTGCTCTTGATTTGATCAATCAGAAAAATATTGAATCAAATGAGCGTTACCTTCAAATGGCCAAGCTTCGTGAATTAGCCGATGCAGCCAATAAATCAAAAGGAGAGTTTTTAGCGAATATGTCGCACGAAATTCGAACACCAATGAATGCAATTATTGGGATGAGTTATCTGATGAAGAAAACTACGCTCAATGAAAAGCAAAAAGATTACAACCATAAAATAGAAGTTTCTGCTCGTAACTTATTACGTATCATCGATGATATTCTCGACTTTTCAAAAATAGAAGCAGGGAAATTGACGCTTGAGCATTCGAATTTATTTTTGGATGAATTGATCTCTGAAGTGTCGGATGCCGTTAACGTAAAACTTCAAAACAAAAATGAAGTTGAATTAGTAACCTATGTAGATCCACTTATTCCTCCGGTAATTTTAGGCGATAGTGTACGTTTACGTCAGGTGTTATTAAATTTAACAGATAACGCGGCAAAGTTTACCAAAGCTGGTGAAGTAAAATTGTCGGCTAAACTCGTTAAGAAATTATCTTACGGATTAATCATTCACTTCAGCGTGGAGGATACTGGTATCGGAATTTCTAAAGAGCAAATTGAAAAATTATTTTCACCATTCCAGCAAGCAGATGTTTCCACTACGCGAAAATTTGGTGGAACCGGATTAGGCCTTGTAATTTGTAAGCGCATCGTTGAAATGATGGACGGGGAATTAGATGTGCAAAGCAAGGAAGGGAAGGGGTCTGTATTTTCATTTAATGCATTTTTTAGTTTGGCTGATTCAAAAGAAGATGAAACAGAAGTTTCAGTTTCTATGAAAGGACGCAAAGCATTATTGGTGGATGATTCAGAATCCGCACGTATTGTTTTAAATGAAATGTTGCTTTCGTTGGGCTTTGATGTGGTTATCGCAAATGACGCATTTGAAGCCATTGAAATTTTTGAAAAGGAGCAAAAGTCGGATAAGCATTTATCGTTAATGGTTGTTGATTGGCAAATGCCAGGTATGGATGGTTTGCAGTTAGTGCGAGAAATTAAATCCAAAGAAGGATTAGATGTTCCTTCGATTCTGATGGTAACTGCTTACGGATTAGAATCAGTTCGCGAAGCAGCAAAACAAAAGTTAGTGGATGGTGTATTGTTAAAACCAATTAATACATCTACATTGAATGATACGCTGAATGGTATCCTTCATTTGAATGATAAAAAGAGCGGAACTAAATTATCGGCTAGTAACGAAACTGACTTATCAGTATTTAAAAGTTATTTGGAAGGTGTTCGCGTTTTATTAGTGGAGGATAATGATATCAACTTGCAATTAGCAGAAGAATTATTGATGGATGTTGGAGTGAATATCACAGCAGCACGCAATGGATTAGAAGCAGTTGAAAAAGTTAATACCGAATCATTCGATGCGGTATTGATGGATATTCAGATGCCAGAGATGGATGGGTTAACAGCTACAAAGAAAATCAGAGAGGATAAGCGAAAAGATAATTTGCCAATCATTGCTATGACAGCGCATGCTTTGAAAGGAGAGAAGGAAAAGAGTATTGCTGCAGGCATGAATGATCATATCACAAAACCGATTGATCCAACTGTTTTGTATAAGGCACTCATTAAATATGTAAAAGGAATTGATGTCAATCAAAATGCTGCTGTTGTAAAACAAGAAAGCAAATTTGTTTTAGAGATTGAAGGACTCGATGTTAAAGAAGGATTAAATCGAATTGGAGGTAAGGTAGATTCTTATAAAAAGCTTTTAGAAACATTTATCAGAAACTATGAAAACACTTCTGATATATTAAAGAAGCTCACGGCAGAAAATAATCTGAATGAACTAGCTCCGTTGTTGCACACCATTTCAGGTGTATGTGGAAATATTGGTGCTAAAGAAATTTACGTAGTGGCCTACCCGTTATCACATGCGTTGAAAGTGTTGGCTGATCAAAATGCAACTACGCTTTCCGTTCCTCAACAAAAACAACTAGAATATATCGCTGATAAAATCGAGAAACTAGTCGCTGATTTAAAAGTGAAATTAAATTCATCAAAAGAAAATACTAATTCAAAAACAACGATTGCTGATGATGTTTGGCAGCAAAAAATGGTTGATTTGAAAAAATTAGTTGAAGGTCAAGATGGAACAGCTGTTGATTTTTGCCAAGCTGTTTTAGATACTTATGAATTAAATGAAGAGCGAACATCTTTGCTTGAAAAAATAAAAACGTTGCTCGATGAATTCGAATTCGATGCAGCATTAGCATTATTATAATAACCGTGGATTACGTTAACCCCTTACCGATAGTATTAATTGTTGATGACGCTGTAGAAAATCTGCAGGTGTTATCAGGCTTATTGAAGGATAAGTATCGAGTAAAGATTGCGAAGAACGGAGAGAAAGCCATTGAATTAGCAAATGCAACCGAAAAGCCTAATCTGATTTTATTAGATGTGGTTATGCCGGGCATGTCGGGTTTCGAAGTGTGTGCCCAATTAAAGTCGGACGATTCAACGAAAAATATTCCTGTCATTTTTATTACTGCTTTGAATGAATCTGCAGACGAAACAAAAGGATTTTCTGTAGGAGGGGCGGATTTTATTTCAAAACCATTTCATCCGGAAGTTGTACTTGCCCGCATTCAAACACATATTGAATTACAAGCAGCTAAAGAAAAATCAGACACACTCTTAAAAGTCTTGTTGCCTGAGAATGTAGTCAACGATTTAATTAATAACGGTAAGCATATCCCCGAAATTCATAACAACGTAAGTATTTTGTTTTTCGATTTTGTTGGATTTACCAATATGACAACACAAATGAATCCTCAGGTGTTAATCGAGGAGTTGTCGGGCATATTTACCGACTTTGATGAAATCTGTTCTAAGCATCATGCTACTCGTATCAAAACAATCGGTGATGCTTATATGGCAACAACAGGTTTAGGGACTGATGATAAAAACCATGCAGTGAATTTGGTGAATACAGCAATTGATTTTATCAACTACTTAAATAATCGTAATCAAACAGCTGCCTACAAATGGCAGTGTCGAATTGGGGTCCATTCGGGAAGTGTGATTGCAGGTATTATTGGTAAAAATCGCTTTGCTTATGATATTTTAGGCGACGATGTAAATATTGCAGCCAAAGTAGAAAGTGCAGGTGTTCCAATGAAGGTAACAATCACAGAAGCTACAAAACAGCTTTGTGCGAATGAATTTATTTCGGAAAGTATTGGAAAGGTAATGTTGAAGCGTCGTGGTGAAATGGAATTGTTTGTCGTTACGCCTTAACCGTTACATTGATTTTTTCTTGAACTGAATCCCAAAGTAATTTCCTTGATTGTAAGGCAGCAATGGTAGCTTCGGTTGCTTCCTTCCATTTTTGTTCATCGTCACCACAAAGCTCTTCTGTCATTTCCAATGCTAAATGCGAATGATGTCCGCCATCAACTTCAATATGACGCTCGATGTAATAATGTAAAGTCTCAAGCTGATCTGGGAACTGTGCTTTTAATGTTTTGATGATTTCTATAAACATATCCGGAATTAAGTCTTCACGCCCGAAAGTAAATACCGCTGCAACAACATGTGGTTTATTGGTGTGAATGAATTCAAACGTTTGTTTTAAAAATTGATTTGGTCCATCAGGTAAACTAGATGCAGCAATTGCTTCTTCAATTGTTTTCCCTGATTGAAGGTGGTGAATTAAATGGGAGATAGTTTTTGTATCGCAACCAATTTCATTCATGGCGCGCAAGTATAATTCAAAATGACTGATTCTGTTGCCGTGCTGATCGACATCACTTTCTTCGCCTGTTACAATTTCATTAATTAAAAAGCGAGTATTTGCACTTCCAACGGGCATCCAAGGTATAGAGGTGCAAGTAAGGTTTATTTGTAAATATTTTAACAGCGACATAAAATCCCACACAGCAAAAACATGATGTTCCATAAAAGATTGAATGTCTGAAATCGAATTAATGGACGCGTATAAAGGATGGCTAATTAATGCTTCTCGATGTTGGGCAATGGCAGATTGCAATTTTTCAGTATTTGGATTCATATTGCTAGAACAATAGGGGAAGTAATTCAGTTTTGGTTGTTATTAAATTTCTGCAAAAGTCAACATTTATCATTTAATTCACGCGTGTAAATATTTATCATTGCAAAAAAATTACATTATGAAAAATAAACATATTTTATTCCTTTTACTGATTTCATTAATCAGCATTTCATCATGTACGATGGAAAAAAGACATTATCAATCGGGTTATTATATCGATTGGAAAAAGAATGCAAAAAATACGGCTGTTGTAAATGTATCGACCTCAGATATTGAGCGAGTATATGCTAAATCAATTGATCAATCGCAGTTTTCAGCCTCTACAAATGAGGAAATTGTTTTAACAGAAACTAAGATTGCTGAACCTTCCAACAGTATTTCAGAAAAAACTAGTACTGAAGTAAAAGAATCTAGAAAATCAGACACAAAGATTTCTGTAAAAGATAAAATTAAAGTTGCAAAAGCTGTCAACAAACTAAAGAAATCTGCGAAGCGTGGTGATGCTGATGGAATACCTACAGTGCTATTATTTATTCTTGCAGTTCTTTTACCTCCAATAGCTGTTGGCTTAATAACGGATTGGGATTTAGAGCAAACTTTAATAAGCGTCGGGCTAACCTTTTTGTGTTGGTTGCCAGGAATTGTACATGCGATTATTGTAGTTAGTCGCGCAAGGCCATAACTACTTTGAAATATAAAGTTCAACTGATATTGTTGCTGGTAATACCTATAATTTTATGGGTTTTACCAGCTTCTTTTTTTGATAGCGGTCAGAGTTTGTGTTTATCTGTTTTATTGCTTGATAAAACGTGCTATGGCTGTGGAATTACGCGAGCAGTTCAACATTGTATGCATGGAGAATTTTTAATTGGGTATCAGTTCAACCCTTTAGTAGTAATCGTTTTGCCTTTATTAATTTATTTATGGGCTAAGCTGATTATTTTTAATTTTAAATCAATTATAAATTTGAAAAAATAATACATTTGAAATCCTAACTATAAATCATGAAACACATCAATTTAGTCATTACCTTATCAATTTTATTTCTTGCATCGTGTACAACGCAGCATGCTATTACTACTAAAACTACAGATATTTACGGATCAGGCGTTATTCAAAAACCTGTCTTGGTAGATATGGATGTGAAAGAGGAAAAAGTTTCTGCTACAATAAACGCAAGAGGGAAAAAAGTAAGTGATGATTTAAAGAATCAAGTCCTTGCTGAAGCGATAAAAAAATCGAATGCCGATGTTTTAGTAGAGCCACGATTTGAGACTGATATCAAAGGAAGAAAGATGACAGTAACAGTAACTGGATTTCCGGCGACGTATAAAAATTTTCATACAATAAAACAGGACGAAGTAGAGTTGTTGAAACTAGGGAAAGTGAAGCAAGTAGAAACCATGGATGCTATTCAGACTAAATCAAAAGGTGGTAAGTTGGTTTTAGCAGTAGGTTTAGGAATTGTCCTCTTTGTTTCGTTGATTATTGCGATTTTTCCAGGCTAATAAACTAACTTTAAATAAATTTTAATCCTACGTTTAAGTCTTATAAAGACTCCATTCTTTATTCTGTTACTATCATCGTTGGAGCATTTGCTTAGTTTATATTTTCATTTCAACGCAATAATATAATAGGTATAGAGTTAATGTTTCCAATTATCGCTTATCATTTCAATATATCATTGCAAAAACAAAATGCTTAAGAAACTATTCTTCGCGATTATTGGTATTTGCTTCCTTGTATTTACTGTTACTGGAGTGTTGATTTATTCCAAATTCGAAGATGAACATCCAACAAGAAATGATATAAAGTATATGGTTGTGTTGGGTGCTAAGGTCAGAGAGAATGGCATATCACCAACTTTACAACGTAGACTCGACAAAGCGTTGAATGTTTTGTTACTTGATACAACGATAACGGTAATTGTTTCTGGAGGTAAGGGTGAAGATGAACCCGTTTCTGAGGCTAAGGCAATGAGTGATTATTTACTAACTCATGGGGTTAACGCCAATCGAATAATTCAAGAAGATCAATCGTTCAGCACCGAGGAGAACATAATTAATAGCAGGAGAAAAATTGCACTGACCAATAATTCTACGATTCCCATTTATCTTTCAACAAGTAATTATCATCAGTATCGTGCTCAGTATTTAGCTCGTGACGCAGGATTTATTCCTTACGCTTTATCTAGTTCAACTCCTAATAGTGATATGCCTTATCGATTCATACGTGAAATTTTTGCGGTCATTAATGAATGGTGGAGTGATACATTCTAATTCAAAAAAATTATATATCTTCAAACATGCTTAAAAATAATCTAACATCCATCTTGTATTCAGTTGCCATTATCATTGCTGCATTTGCATTGGGCAATGCCATCATGAATCGTAATAAGCCCGATAACGTTATATCAGTAACAGGACTTGGAGAAATAAATTTCACATCTGATTTAATTGTTTGGGAAGGTTCTTTCGCTCGCCAGGATATGGATATGAAAGCAGCTTCGGCAGCGCTTAATTCAGATAAAGCAACCATCGAAAAATACCTTATAGCAAAAGGTCTTGATAAAAAATCATTGGTGTTTAGTTCTATTTCTGTTGAGAATTTAACTACCTATCGTTATGGTAATAATGGAGAAGTAGTAGGACAAGATTTCGCAGGATACAAACTCACGCAGTCGGTTGAAATTACCTCTTCAAAAATTGATCAAGTAGAAGAAGTGTCACGTAATATTACGGAGTTAATTAATGAAGGTATTCAATTGAATTCCCAAGCACCTCGTTATTATTACACCAAATTGGCCGATTTAAAACTTTCATTAGTTTCTAAAGCTACTAAGGATGCACGTGAGCGTGCTGAAAAAATTGCAGAAGAATCTGGAAGCCATATCGATAAACTAACCACCGCTCAAATGGGAATTATTCAGATAACTGGGCAAAATTCTGGAGAAGATTATTCATGGGGAGGGGCATATAATACTTCTTCTCGCGAGAAAACGGCTTCTATAACCATGAAATTGAACTATAAACTGGACTAATCAGCTCCGTTTTTAACATTATTCGAAAGTCGCTCAAAAGGGCGACTTTTTTCATTAATCTACTTAATCAAACTATACGTTTTTTAGAGCGAAAATCTTTTTGACCATCTATTAACATTTCCTATATAGAATTGTTCTAAATAGGAATTTTTCATCGTATCTTTGCCATCAAATTGTTAATAACATGATTACCGTAACAGAAAAAGCCATCGAAAAAGCGCGCGATTTAATGAAGGAAGAGAATCGCCCAGCTGACTCATTTATCCGCGTAGGAGTAGAAGGCGGTGGATGCTCAGGTCTTTCTTATAAGCTTGAATTTGATAGTGTTATCAAAGAAGGTGATAAGATTTTCGAAGATAAAGGAATGAAAATAGTATGCGATAAGAAGAGCTTTTTATACCTCGTTGGTACCCAACTCGACTTCTCCGACGGCCTTAACGGAAAAGGTTTTGAATTCCATAATCCAAACGCAACGCGCACCTGTGGATGTGGCGAATCGTTCGCGGTTTAATCATTTTAAAAGATTTTAGTTCATGTCTGACGACTTAAAATTATTAGACGATGTTGCTAACTCCGAGTATAAATGGGGGTTTGTAAGTAATATCGAAAGTGATAATGCTCCTAAAGGACTTAACGAGGATATCGTTCGTTTCATCTCTGCAAAAAAGAATGAGCCAGAATGGTTACTCGAATACAGACTCAAAGCATTCCGCCATTGGCAAACCATGACAGAGCCAGTATGGCCAAATGTTACCTATCCGAAAGTTGATTTTCAAGACATCATTTATTACTCCGCACCAAAACCAAAAGTGCAGCTAGATAGTCTTGATGACTTAGATCCGGAAATAAAAGCAACGTTTGATAAACTTGGAATTTCACTCGAAGAACAAAAGCGTTTAGCGAATGTGGCAGTTGATGCGGTTATCGATTCAGTTTCTGTTAAAACAACTTTTCGTGAAGCACTTTTAGAGAAAGGAATTATTTTCTCTTCTTTTTCAGAAGCTGTTCATGAACATCCAGAATTAGTAAAGAAATATTTAGGTAGTGTAGTGCCGTACACCGATAATTTTTATGCAGCGTTAAATGCTGCGGTATTCAGTGATGGTTCGTTCTGCTATATCCCGAAAGGAGTGCGCTGTCCGATGGAATTAAGTACGTATTTCCGAATTAACTCAGCAGGTACTGGTCAGTTTGAACGTACATTAATCATAGCTGATGAAGGTGCTTATGTGAGTTACCTCGAAGGTTGTACTGCTCCTATGCGCGACGAAAATCAGTTGCATGCAGCAGTAGTTGAAATTGTATCTCATGCCGAAGCACAAGTGAAATATTCAACGGTGCAGAACTGGTATCCGGGAGATAAAGAAGGAAAGGGTGGTATTTTCAATTTTGTTACGAAGCGTGGAATTTGTTTAGGAAATAAATCAAAAATTTCATGGACGCAAGTTGAAACAGGTTCTGCTGTAACCTGGAAATATCCTTCTGTAATTTTAAAAGGTGATAATTCTGTTGGAGAATTTTATTCAGTTGCAGTAACGAATAATATGCAACAAGCAGATACTGGTACAAAGATGATTCATATCGGAAAAAATACCAGTAGTACAATTATCTCGAAAGGAATTAGTGGAGGAAGAAGTCATAATAGTTACAGAGGTTTAGTAAAGATTAATAAGAGTGCTGATAACGCAAGGAACTTTTCTCAGTGCGATTCATTATTACTAGGCGATCAATGCGGTGCACATACATTCCCTTATTTAGAAGTAAGTAATAAGTCGGCGAAAGTAGAACACGAAGCAACTACATCAAAAGTAGGAGAAGATCAAATATTTTATTGCAACCAACGTGGTATCTCAACTGAAGATGCAGTAGGATTAATTGTGAATGGTTATTGCAAAGAAGTATTTAATCAGTTGCCAATGGAGTTTGCTGTAGAAGCACAAAAATTATTAGCCATCTCATTAGAAGGTTCAGTAGGATAAAAATTTAATCAAGCGAAATACAAAATAAAAAATGTTAACGATAAAAGATTTAAAAGCTTCCGTTGAAGAAAAACAAATTTTAAACGGACTTAATTTCGAAGTGAAACCAGGTGAAGTGCATGCAATCATGGGCCCGAATGGTTCAGGTAAAAGTACGCTTGCAAGTGTGCTTGCAGGAAGAGAAGAATATGAAGTAACGGGAGGAGAAGTATTATTCAACGGAGAAGATTTATTAGACATGAGTCCTGAAGATCGCGCACGCGCAGGAGTATTTTTAGCTTTTCAATATCCAGTTGAAATTCCAGGAGTGAGTAATGCAAATTTTTTAAAGACCGCTGTGAATGAAGTGCGTAAATCGAAAGGGTTAGAAGCATTAGACTCAAAACAGTTTTTAAAATTGATGCAAGAGAAAATGAAATTAGTGGAGATGGATAAAACGATGACGCAACGTTCGGTGAACGAAGGATTCAGTGGAGGAGAGAAAAAGCGTAATGAGATTTTTCAAATGGCGATGTTAGAGCCATCGTTAGCAATTTTAGATGAAACAGATTCTGGTTTAGATATCGATGCGTTACGTATTGTTGCAAATGGTGTGAATGCATTGCGCGATGGAAATCGTTCGTTTATTGTGATTACGCATTACCAACGTTTGTTAGATTATATCGTTCCGGATTTTGTTCATGTATTGTACAAAGGAAGAATTGTGAAGTCGGGAACAAAAGAATTAGCACTTGAGTTAGAAGAGAAAGGCTACGATTGGATTAAGGAAGAAGTGGACGCAACTTTAAACGCGTAATATCATGAGCACTTTGCAAGAAACAAAAAATACAATTCTTACTTCTACTTTATTTCAGGATTGGGTAAACGCGTCACCGAGAGTAGATGCATTTGCTGCAATCACGAAAGATGCGGCACAAGCTTTCTTATTGCAGGGAATTCCTACAACGAAGCATGAAGAATGGAAATATACCAATGTTACTCGTTTAGCGAATACGACCTTTGAAATTTCAAAGTCGAATACAACGCTTATGAATGCTGATGTTACGAATGAAAAGGTAACGGAAGATGCGATTTTAGTTATTATTGAAAACGGAATCTTAAATAAGGCTGCGTCTAACATGGATGGCTTACCGAAAGGAGTTCATATTGGAAGTATTCACGATTTAAAAGATAACGCGGCAATTCAAAAACATTTTCTGCAACATGCCGATTATAAGTCGGAACCCTTTGTTGCGTTAAACACCGCTACTTTTTCAGATGCAGTTTGTATTCTTGCGGAAGCGAATGTAGAATACAATACACCAATTCATTTGATGATGGTAAATACATCGAACGAAGCGAATGTTTATATTCCTGTTCGTGTATTTGTAGCAGCAGAAAAAAATGCATCTATTCATGTTGTTGAAACATACGTTTCGAAAGGAAATAATACAAACGCTTTTGTTAACGCAGTGAGTGAAGTAGTAGTAGCTGAAAATGCAAAAGTAAATTATGTGAAGTTGCAAGATGAATCATCAAATACCACACATATTAATTACCATCGCATAGCAATGGCGCGCGATAGTTACGAGCATTTAACAACACTAAGTTTAGGTGGAGGACTTATTCGTAATAATTTAAATATTCGTTTAGGAGATGTGAATGGAACGGCCTATTTAAACGGATTAACAGTGGCGCGTTTTAATCAATTGGTAGATCATCACACGGTGGTTGATCATGCGATGCCGCATTGTTATAGTAATGAATTATACAAGAACATCATCGATGATAGTGCACAAGGAGTGTTCAACGGAAAAATCTTTGTTCGTAAGGATGCACAAAAAACAAATGCATTTCAATCGAATAAAAATTTATTGTTAAGCGATGAAGCTTCAATGAATGCAAAACCTCAGTTAGAAATTTTTGCTGATGATGTGAAATGTTCACATGGTGCTACTACTGGTCAGCTAGATGATGAAGCATTGTTTTATTTGCGTGCTCGTGGAATCGGTGAGGATGCAGCTCGTGCTTTACTAAATCATGCGTTTGCTGCTGATGTAATTGAAGGTATTGCGCATGAAGGCATCAAAGAAAAAATGCTTGAATTATTAAAAGAGAAACTAAAATAATCTACCCAAACTGTGGAACAACCATTGGTAAAAAATGCTTTTGATGTGTTGGAAGTCCGAAAAGATTTTCCAATTCTTTCAGAGTTGCCTTATGGTAAACCATTAGTTTATTTTGATAATGCAGCTACCTCGCAAAAGCCGCAAGTAGTAATTGATGCATTAGTAAATTACTACACTCATTACAATGCGAATGTTCATCGTGGAGTTCATTTTCTTTCTCAAAAAGCAAGTGATGCCTTTGATGGAGTGCGTGAAAAAGTAAGAGGATTTATCAATGCTGCATCAGAGCGAGAAATTATTTTTGTTCGTGGTACTACTGAAGGAGTAAATCTAGTAGCTGCTACATACGGAAGAAAAAATATTCAACAAGGAGATACGATTTTAGTCAGCGCAATGGAACATCATTCGAATATTGTTCCCTGGCAGTTGCTATGTGAAGAGAAAGGCGCACGATTGAATGTAATTCCTATGAATGATCGAGGTGAGTTAGTTTTAGATACGCTGGATGAATTACTAAATGATAACTGCAAGTTTGTATCAATCACACATACCGCAAATTCATTAGGAACAATTAATCCACTGGAAACAGTAATTGCGAAAGCACACGAAAGAAATATTCCTGTATTAGTGGATGGTGCACAAGCAGTCGCGCATGAATACGTAGATGTGCAGGCGTTAGATTGCGACTTTTTTGTTTTTAGTGCACATAAAATGTTAGGTCCAACTGGAATCGGTGCTGTATATGGCAAGCTACATTTATTAGAAGACATGCCTCCCTATCACGGTGGAGGAGAGATGATAAAGTCGGTGTCGTTTAAAGGCACTACCTGGAATGATGTCCCTTATAAGTTTGAAGCAGGCACTCCTAATATTGCAGATGTGATTGCAATGGGTGCTGCAATTGATTACTGGAATTCGATTGATAGAGTAGGAGCCCATGAGCAGGAAATCGAATTGTTGAATTACTGTACATCGTTGTTAGCGGATATCCCAGCCGTTAGAATCATTGGAACAGCAAAAAATAAAGCAGCTGTTATTTCTTTTGTGGTAGATAAAGTCAATGCAATGGACATTGGAATGTTTCTCGATACTAAAGGCATTGCAGTTCGTACCGGACAACATTGTGCGGAACCTGTGATGGATTGGTTTGGAATTCCAGGAACGATTCGTGCTTCATTTATGTTTTATAATACCAAAGAAGAAATCGATTTCTTTATCGAGCAATTAAAAAAAGCCATTCAATTATTAGCCGTTTGATATGCGTACAATCGCCGAAATAGAAAATGAAATTGTTGATGATTTCGCTTTGTTTGATACTTGGGAAGAGAAGTACCAATACATCATTGAAATCGGACAAAAATTAAAACCCCTAGCTGCGGAGTTTAAAGTGGATGAGAATAAGATCAAAGGTTGTCAGAGTAGTGTTTGGCTTACTGCTAATGAAAATAATGGCATCATTGAATTTTTCGCAGACAGTGATTCTGTTTTTGTGAAAGGAGAAATTGCGTTATTGATGGAAGTATTATCCGGACAACCAGCAGAGGCAATTGTAAATGCAGAATTAGGATTTATTGATCAGATTGGATTACGCAGTCATATGGCGCAAACACGTGCTAACGGACTTGCAGCAATGATAAAACAAATGAAATTATACGCTGTTGGATTTCAGCATAAGAATATGTGATATGAGTGAAGAACAAAATAAGCCGGAAGAAAATAAGAACGAGGGAATCGATATTCCAACTACTCCTTCATTGCGTGAACGAATCATCGCTACATTAAAAACATGCTATGATCCGGAAATTCCAGTGGATATTTGGGAGTTAGGATTGATTTATGAAATTCGTATCAATGAGGGTAATGATGTTCACATCATGATGACGTTAACCTCTCCAGCTTGTCCTGTAGCAGAAACATTACCTCCTGATGTTGAAAATAAAATTCGCGAAATCCCTGATGTAAATTCAGCGCGGGTTGAAATTACTTTTGATCCTCCTTGGGAAAAGGAAATGATGAGCGAAGAAGCACGATTAGAACTAGGCATGTGGTAATATGAGCGAAGAAACCATCATCAATAAAGTAGAGCAAAGCGGATTAATCACTATTAATCTCGAAGACTTTTATCCTGAAGGTCAACGAAAGGTGATTGATATTCGCGAGCAATTGATAGAGGATGTTTTGTTGAGAGAAAAATCGTTTCGCGAGTATATTGCTTCTACAGATTGGTCGCAATATCAAGATTGTTTTGTTGCTGTTTATTGTTCGGTGGATGCTGTGATTCCGCATTGGGCATATATGTTGGTGGCAACTGCGCTTCAACCTTTTGCTAAAATGGTTTACTTCGGTAATGCAGAGGAGTTAGAAAACAAATTGTTTGAACAAGTAATTGATGCGATGAATGTGCATACCTATCAAGATGCACGTGTGATTATTAAAGGGTGTTCGGATAAGCCAGTACCTGCTGCTGCTTATTTTTATTTAGCAGCTAAACTTCGACCTGTAGCAAAGAGTATCATGTTTGGCGAGCCCTGCAGCACAGTGCCAGTATTTAAAAAGAAATAATTACTAAATTTAGTACTATGAAAAAGTGGATTGTCTTATTCTTTTCTTTGATAACATTAAGTGTTACAGCACAGCAATTACCAGAACACAGTACTAACCGCGACGATACTTTTATTGTGGTCGATCAAATGCCAGAGTATCCCGGAGGAAATGAGGCATTGCAAGAATACATTTCACTAAATCTAAAATACCCCGCCTTGAAAGAAGTTTCTGGGAAGGTTTTCGTCAGTTTTGTGGTCGATAAAAAAGGAAAGGTAACCGATGTTAAAGTTAAGAATGATGTCGATGCTGCCCTTGCTAAAGAAGCTGTTCGCCTCGTAAAATCAATGCCACTTTGGACACCCGGCAAGCTGGAAGGAAAGCCTGTAAATGTGCAGTTGAATTTGCCTATTTATTTCAAGGCGAATTAATACATTTGCTCTCCCATGGCCAACCAATTGGATCGTATTAAAGCTCCTGTAAAGGATGAAATGGAACTATTTGAAAAGAAGTTCCGTGTGGCTATGCAAAGCAAAGTTTCTTTGCTCGATAAAATCATGCATTACATTGTTAAGCGAAAAGGGAAGCAAATGCGTCCGATGTTCGTTTTTCTAACTGCTGGCATGACAGGTAACATTGGTGAGTCAACATATCGTGCTGCTTCATTAATTGAGTTATTACATACTGCAACATTAGTACACGATGATGTAGTAGATGATAGTAATTTACGTCGTGGATTTTTCTCGATTAATGCTTTATGGAAAAATAAAATTGCAGTGTTGGTAGGTGATTATTTACTTTCAAAAGGATTATTACTTTCTGTTGAGCATAAAGAATTTCATTTACTCGAAATTGTTTCGAACGCTGTTCGTAGAATGAGTGAAGGCGAGTTATTACAAATCGAAAAAGCACGCAAGCTGGATATAACAGAAGAAGTTTATTATGAAATTATCGGAGCTAAAACAGCTTCTCTGATTGCTTCTTGTTGCGCTACTGGCGCTGCTTCTGTTGGATGTGATGCTGCAATGATACAACGTATGCACGACTTTGGCGAGTCTGTAGGAATTGCTTTTCAAATCAAAGATGATTTATTCGATTACGAAGAAAGTGTGAAGACAGGCAAACCAAAAGGCATCGATATCAAAGAACATAAAATGACGCTTCCTGTTATTTATACTTTGCAAAAAGTAAGTAAAGTCGATAAGAAGTTTATCATTAATACGATTAAGCATCATTCAGACGATAGCAAGCGAGTTGAGCAAGTGATACAACTAGTTTTATCTAATGGTGGATTAGACTATGCCCGCAATGCAATGTACAGCTACCAACAAAAAGCCTTCGACCTTTTAACGGATATCCCTGACAGTGAGTACAAGACTTCTTTAATGGAGTTGGTTAGGTTTACGACAGAGAGGAATCACTGATTTAATTTGAAAATTCAGACCTCCCTATATCCCTCCAAAGGAGGGACTATCTAAATTTACTCCTCTCCTTTGGATCCCGATAGCTATCGGGAGGGAGAGGTTTTAATTTAATGGAGTTGGTGCGGTTTACGACAGAGAGAAATCACTAGTTAATTTGAAAATGAAATTATTCTCAATTCAGATTTGATATTATATAACCTTTGGAATTATTCAGATGACTAAAATGAAATAACTGTAACTCCAATACTCAATCTACCTGTAAGCACAATATTAATTTTTGAAGCAAGTTGTTGTAAATTGAGATAGGTGTTATCACTTGCGTTTAGAACAATAACAGGCAACTGGTATTTTTCAAAGTTTTGTTGGAATTGTAAATTTTTATCAAAGGTGATTAATGCATTAAAATTATTTTCAATTAATAACTTCATAAGCTCACCATTTTTCTTCCCATTCCAACCCATATCACGTACAGTGAAAACTTGATGGTTCGGGAAATCAGATTTTAAACGCTTTGGTAAGTTTTCATCAAGCAGCAGTTTCATAAAACTTGATTATTTTTTCATTAGAAAATAAGTTTTCTGCTAACTCTAAAACAGCAATTGCAGTTGACTTTTCTACGGTTGGAAAATCTTCTAAAAATTCATTTAGCGATACGCCTTTTTCCAAATGACTGAATAAGGTAACCACAGGAACCCTTGTCCCTTTAAAAACAGGCTGTCCTGAAAGTATTTCTTGATCAATTGTAATGAAATCTCTAACGTTCTTCATATTTCAAATATACAAAAACAATTTGTTAAAAGTATTATCTAGTAATTTCTATTATAATAATGCGATGCGAAATATCGATAAAAAGGTGAGGCATCATTTAGATTAAATAAAAATAACTTTCAAGAGATTGAGTCTATCTCTCTATAATTGTTTGAAGTCTTAAATGGATTTCAATGTACTGAAAAAAAGCCATGAGTTTTTTCTCATGGCTTGAAATAATTTTTATTAGCGTTTAATTTTTAATCACTTTAAATGATTGCTTTTTTGAATTATCATCTATGCCAATTAAATAATTTCCTTCCGATAAATTATTTATATCGATGGACATATTTTCAGAAGTAATTTTTCCTGTTAAAATAGTTTTACCTAAATTATCGAAAATGAAATACTTTTTCCCAATTAGTTGGGCATCTGATTTAATATTAATGATAGTATTAGCTGGGTTAGGGTAAATAGCAAACAAATTGTTATTTGAAATTTCGTTAATACCCACATTATTGTTTACCGTTAATACGGCAACGTTAGAAGTATCAGAGCAAGAACCTGAATTTACAATACAACGGAAAGGTTGGTTATTATTTGCGAAGGTTACGTAAGAAACAATTAAGGTATCATTATTAGCCCCGCTATATTGACCTACACTGCTTAGATTTTGAAAACCTACTCCAAGATCCGTTTGCCATTGGTAGGTTGCATTAGGGTCTGATGAATTAACTATAAATTGAGCGTTATTGTTAACAGTAATATTTTGATTAGTTGGTTGAGTATTGATGGAAAGCTGACAACCATTGTATAATGCTGTAATTTCTTGTTGTGTGAGCACACGATTCCAGATACCGATATCATCTAATTTACCTGGGAAATATCCGTAAACTAGTGATGGTCTAATTCCGAAATAAAAGTTAGAACCTGTTGTATTTAAATTAGGAATGGTTCCGCTACCAACTAGACTACCGTTTACATAAATAAAAACATTTAAACCATCATATGTACAAACAGCATTTAACCATTGATTTAATGGATAAAAGTATGGAGCATCATAGCCATTAGTCCAACCTTGAACAACAATAGAGTTATTTGCCAGTCCAAACATAAAGGCATTATTTGTTGATGGACTACCATATGCTACGGCATTCCAAGTCCATGTTGTTGAAAGACTTGTGGGAAACATCCAAACACTTATTGATCTTGCGTTATTTCCTACAGGAATATTATTCATTGACGACATTGAAATATAGTCATCAAAACCATCATAACTAAATGAACTATTTGGACTACCATTTCTATCATTTGTTAAAGAAACTCCATTTATTGGTGTTCCATTATTCCCATTTCCACTTTCATCATTGGCATTTCCGTTAAACGGCCACCAGCCAACTAGTCCGTTGGTAGGAACGTAACTTGGGACTTGCGCTTTTAAAGAAGAAGCGCTCATCAATAACATTACTATTAGCAAAACAAGGTTGCTAATTTGTTTTTTACTTCTTGTTGTTGAAGTTTTTTGGTAATTGTTTTTCATTTTTAAAATAAGATTTGTTCTACTCTGCCCCTGAGTAGAGTTGGTATAAAAAACGAGCGTGGGACAATTGCCACTACTTGCAGAAGAGGGAGTCGAAGCCCTGTACAGCAAAGTAAAGCAACGCCCACGCTTTACCGTAGACGTTTTGCTTTTACTTCCCCGCTGTACATTGAAATTTCGACTTTTCTTCTGCGAGATGATTAGCAAACGCTAATATTATATGTTAGCCATGAAGGCTATTTTTTTTAGGTCATTGATTTATGTTTAGTTTTTCAAATTTACATTTTTATTTTAACTGATATTTTAGTGTCAAGTATCAAAAGTAAGTATTAATTTTTATTTTCTAAATTCTAACTAATAGTTAACGAAACAGTTTTACCTAGTCCAATTTCTAATAATCGGTATAAAGTTGATAACTGAATATCGCTATGACCATTTTCAATTCTTGAGATGAAACTTTTACGGGTTCCTGTTTTCTCTGCAAGTTGTTCTTGTGTCATGTGTGAAAGTTTACGCTCTTCTTTAATGATTTCTCCAATGGCAAATGCTTTTGCTTTAATTTCAAATTCAGTTCTTTTTTTAGTTCTCATCTTACCATATCGCTTGGTAAGATGTTCATCGAAAGAAGTCAAGTTTTTAGTTTTCTCTATTTTTTTTCTCATGACCTTTAATTTGTTTTTCGTTAAAATATTCTCTTTTAATTTTCAAAGCACGTTCGATTTCTGAACTAGGAGTTTTTTGCGCTTTCTTTTGAAATCCATTAAATAGAACTACGATATTTCCTTCATCAAAACAGCAAAATATTCTATAAATATTACTGTTAAACTCTACTCTAATTTCATACAAACCATCAGTACCGGATATGTGATCAAAGAATTTTTTGGGAATTCTTTCTGCGATGCTAATTACATATAATACTTGATCAATTTTATTTTTAACTTTTTCTGGTTGTGAATCAAAAAAGTCAAAAAAATAATTTTTGTAGAAATGTAGCTCTCTTAATTTCTCCAATTTACAAAGTTAACGAATAATGGAACAAATTGCAAGTATTATTATTGTATAGGAGAACAGAAATACAATTAAATTGAGTAAGTAAAACAACTCTACGTTCATTTATCCTACACCATTTAGAAGAATCTGACTTATTAAGATTCATAAAATTTTATTCTATTCTTAGGCGCAAATTTAAATGGCAGTACAATGGATAGTCGGTTATTAAGTACTTATAGTCGTTTACAAACGTTTATCTTATGTCCATGATGCTGTTCAAATAATTAAAACAGATTATTACCCCCCTTTTATTCCCCCCTAATTTTCGTATTTTAGCACAGTGATTACGCCTGAAACAAAAGAACGAATTTTAGAAGCCTGCCGCATTGAAGAGGTGGTAGGTGATTTTGTGTCGTTGAAGAAGCGAGGCGCTAATCTGTTAGGTGTTTGTCCTTTTCACAACGAGCGTACCCCATCGTTCACGGTATCGCCTGCAAAAGGATTTTTCAAATGCTTCGGTTGCGGTAAGGCAGGTGATTCTGTTACATTCATGATGGAGCATGAGCATCTTTCGTTTCCAGAAGCATTACGTTACCTCGCTGGCAAGTATAATATCACTATTGAAGAGGAAGCGCCATCAGCAGAAATGATGGAGGCACAATCTCAACGTGAGAGTTTGTTTGCCGTAATGGATTTTGCAAAAAACTATTATGTCGATTATCTGTGGAATAACGATGAAGGTATTGCCATCGGATTAAGTTATTTTAGGGAACGTGGATTTACGGATGAGATCATCCGTAAATTTGAATTAGGATTTTCACCTGATAAATGGGACGGACTTACTTCATCTGCAACGTCTGCTGGATATAAAGAAGAAATTTTAGAGAAGGCAGGATTGCTTATCGTTAACGAGCAAAAGAAATATGATCGTTTTCGTGGTCGTGTGATGTTTCCTGTAGCGAGCTTAACAGGTCGTACGATTGCTTTCGGAGCACGTATTTTAAAAACAGATCCGAAGAGTCCGAAGTATTTAAACTCGCCGGAGACAGAAATTTATTTCAAGAGTAAAAGTTTATACGGTATCTCACATGCGAAGAAGTCGATTGTTGAGAAAGACGTTTGTTATTTAGTAGAAGGATATACGGATGTAATTTCTTTACATCAAGCAGGAATAGAAAACGTAGTAGCAAGTTCAGGTACATCACTAACGGCTGAGCAGATACGCTTAATTGGTCGTTATACAAAAAATATTACAGTGTTGTATGATGGTGATGCTGCGGGTATCAAAGCTTCCTTACGTGGAATTAATTTAATTCTCGAAGAAGGAATGAATGTGCGTGTGGTTTTATTTCCTGATGGAGAAGATCCCGATTCGTATTCTCGGAAAGTTTCTACTGTAGAGTTGTTAGATTACTTAACTGTTTCTGCTGTCGATTTTATTTCATTCAAAACAAAATTATTGTTGAGTGAGACAGCAGGTGATCCAATTAAGAAAGCAGGGTTAGTTCGTGATATTGTAGAAACGATTGCCGTAGTTCCAGATGCGATTACAAGAGCAGCTTACTTACGACAAGCATCTACTTTAATGGAGATGAGTGAGGCGGTGTTGATTGCAGAGATGAATAAAATTATTCGTGCACGAAACAATCGTCAATCAGAGGAACAGCAAGCACCAATGCCTGATCATGCTGGTGAAATGCTGGATAATATTGAAAAGGAATACGAAGAGGAGCAACTAATCAATGATGAGCATAGTACTGAAGTGCATGAGGAAGAAATTATTCGTATTCTTTTAAATTATGCTGAAGAAATTTTTGAATTGCCTGATTGGAATAAGTACTTAGAGGAAGAGCAGGATAAGAATAAACCTAAAAAGAAAATAACGGATAAGAAGGAAGAAGAGGAGAAGCCAGAGTTGGTTTATATTAAAGTAAAGGATTTTATTTTCGATATTCTTAAAACAGACGGAATCAATTTCAGTAATGAAGGATATGCAGGACTGTTAGCGGAGTTTGCTAATCTGGTGGAGAATGAAACCGAATATAATTCACAAACTTTCATTAATAATTTAAGTCCTGAATTAAAGCCACTCGCCATTTCGTTGGTTACACCAAAATATGAATTGGCTGATTGGAAGTCGAAAGGAATTTTCGTTCGTTTAGATAAAGATCGTATTGATAAAACAGTAGTTGATGCGATGGCCTATATTCAGAAAAAAATGGCTAATAAAAAGGCGATGGAATTTCAAAATGAAATCAAGGAGCGTGCAGAGGTGGGTGCTGATATTGATGAATTATTAATGCACTATCAGGAGTTAATCAAGTTAAAAATTGCTTTGAACCGAATTACGAATACGGTTATCAATAAATAATTATCGAATAAGCTTTTTAATTGTCTTTTCGAATTCCGATTTATAAATTTCAAATTCTTTTCCTGTAGCAGGTCCCGAAAATCCAGCATGTACTTTTACCACTTTCCCTTTATCATCAAGAAATAAAGTTGTCGGAAAAGAAATAAAATCTTTAATCTGAGGAATCACTTTCATCACATTATCTTTTCCTGCTACACCAGCAATTAATACAGGATATTTTAAATCAAGATTTTTCACAAAACGTTCAGCACTTGCTTTCGCTTTTGAAAATTCTGCGCTGCGTTCAAAGGTTAATCCGATAATTTCTAATCCTTGATCGTGATAGGTTTTGTAAATCTCATTAAAGTACTTTGCTTCATCCATACAGTTCGGACACCATGATCCCATGAACTGAATGATGGTTGCTTTTTTCTGAAAGCGTTTATCTTTTATGGATACGATAGTACTATCTAAATCAGGAAAGCTAAAATTTAATTCACCCTCAACGCGAGTAATAGTATTTGGGTCACGAAGTTTAACACCTTCATTTCTTTTAGCATGAAACGGTGCTTTATAAGTATTACCTGAGTAAAACATTCCATTCATCGAATCATTTTTTACTTCAGCAATATAGAGCCATGCATGCGCACCATCAAAAACACTTAGCTTTAATGTGTTTCCAACTATAACGCCTTCGAGGTAACGATGATCACCTGTTTCAGTTAAGAATGTTCCTGTTACATGATTTCCATCTTGATTAAATACACCAATAGCCAATGATGAATCAGGACTATCGACATCAAACCACGTTCCCCATTTGCCAGTAATATTTAAAGTAGTGTTCCCTTTATCAGGAAAACGTTCTGTTACTCCTTTGTATCCTACAAATACCACTTCAGGATTCCCCTTTTTACTGTAGTTAACCCACTTACCACGTAAGCGATCTCCTTCAATATGTAATTTAATTTCTGAATCAAAGTATGGCGGATGAATAAAGATGGAGTCGCCACGTACATCTGTAATATCACATACGATGCGCTCCTCTGCATTATGAATAACAAAAACGATATTGCCCTTCTCTTCTTTGAATTCAAAATTAAAAGGTAACGGTTGACCAGGAAGAAATAATTGTCCGAGCCACATTCCCATTAATAATCCAATATTGTATACCATAAATTTTTTAGTTAATTACTCCTGTAATTCGGTAATAAGTGGTGTCCGACAAAATCATTTTCTCTTTTGCATAAATACTGAAAAATGTTTGAGGGACATATTCAATCTCTTGCTTTGAATAATAAAAGGCATTTTCTTTCATTCGTTCAATGGCAATTCTTTTAATCGTGTTTTGATATTTCACCACGACAAATTTTCTTACTTCCGACTTGGTTTCTTTTGATGAATAAGTGATGATTGTGCTATCGTTCTGCTGAATCGAATCAATCTTATAACTCAAATATTTTTCTGAGATATTACTGGCTACAATTAATTCAAATTCTTTATTCCAATTAACAGTATCTAATTGAAATATTTCTTTCTTGCTATTGTACTCAGCTGTTTTAAGCAAATGCGAATTGCTTTTGTTTAGCAATGCGATTTCACTTCGGATAAATCCAGCGCTGTTAAATAATTTAACACTGCTGTTTGATACTTCACTAGTACAACTACTGAAATAAAAAATTGCAAGAGCTAAAATGAGGAAGACTATTTTTTTCATATTAAAAGTTAAACCCTAATTCTCGGGCTTTTAGTAAACATTCATTTGCTTTGATTGTATCTCCCATCATTCGGTAGGTAATACTTAAATTCACCCATGCCTTCCCGTTAGAAGGATCTAGTTTAACGGATTCATTAAACCAATATAGGGAAGAGTCTTTGATACCCATCACCGCATAACAATTTCCAAGATTGTTATATGCATCTGCATATGATGGATTTAAAGAAAGCGCTTTTTTGTAATTAGTGATGGCTTCTTTAAAATTATTTTGCTGCGCATAAATATTCCCCCAGTTGTAATAGGCTTTATCAAAGTTAGGTTTAATCGCAATTGCTTTTTCAAAGCATGCAAACGATTCCTCATACATTTTACTTTCGCCAAGGTATAATCCAAGGTTATTATAATTGTCGGATGAATTTGGATTTAAAGCAACAGCAGCACGTAAGTCGGCAACAGCTTTATCTAATTGTCCATTGCTTCCATAGGCAACACCAGCATTTGATAATTTTTCATCGGTATCAAAAGCTTTATAACTGCGCGCTTGTTCAAAAGCATATACTGCATTCTTGAAATCATTTTTCTCTTTATAGGCTACTCCTAAATTATACCATGCATCATTGTAGTTTGGTATAAGACTAACTCCTTTTGTTAATTGCTCAATGGCTTGGTCAAGATATATCGTTTTCTGATTGTTATCTTTTTCTTTTAGGGCTTTCTCAACAAGTAAAGCGCTACCATATGCATAACGAATACGAGCACTTTCTGATGAAATTTTAACGTCATGTGAAAGAAGTGTAATGTTATCTTTCCAATCACCATTTCGTGAATAAGTGCGAGCAGAGAAGGCAATTAAAATTAAAAGTAAAAAAATAGATGTTCCATTTGGTTTTAAAATAGCAGCAATTGAACTTGTCTTATTTTTTTCATTTGAAACTTTGAAAATTTTATCGATCAATAAAGCAACAAGTAAACAAAATCCGAAGGAAGCAGTATATACAAATCGTTCTCCCATCGTAGCTTCTAGTGTCAGAAATAAATTGGAGAGCAATGAAATACTTCCGAGGTAAAAAAGTATAGCAAATGCAATCAAAGATTTTTTGGATAATAATCGAATAGCATAAATTAAACCGCCTATAGTAAGAATAAAACCAACTAAAGCCAAAGGATTACCAAATGTAATATTAGGAATGGTATTATAAGAGTAATCGAAAACAAGCGATGCAGGTATAATAAGTAATCCTACATACCTCGCCAAAATTCCGAACGCTGTTGCCAGTTGTGATGCTTTATCAGGCGCTCCTACAAGCGAATTGTTAATCAGTAAAATTTCTTGCTCGCCAGTTATCGTCCCTAAGATTTTCATACGAATGAACATAAACAAAGCAAACAATGCCAAATAAGGAATAGATAGTTTAACGATATCCATTATTTTTTTATCTGTTATGAACCATAACGCTAACGGATATACTCCAATCCATGTTACACTTGATTCTTTACTGAATAATGCTAGCAGGAAGGCAAGGCAAGATAAAATCATCCAATGGATTTTATTTTTATCTAGGTAGTTAAACAAAAGTTTGAGTGTAAGAATTCCGAAGAAGAAGCTTAGTAATTCATCACGACTTTTAATATTAGCCACCACTTCAGTATGAATAGGGTGGGCGACAAACAATAAAGTAGCAACAATAGGAATTAGCGGATGGAAATTTTGAAGTATTCGTTTAAGAACGCTAAGCACTACTATCGATGTAAGAATATAAAAAATGATATTCATGATATGTCCTGGAAGCGGAGATCCTTTTCCTATTTGATACTCTATAGCAAACATGGCAACTGATAGTGGACGGTATAAGCCTTCTTTTCTATCCCAGAATCCTGCGCGATAGGAGTTCGTGAAAATATCTTTGATTCCATCAACGCCTTTTTTGGTAAAGCTGTTATTGGCGATTACTGTTCCATCGTCAACAGTGAAATCATGATTGATAGTATTTGCGTAAAGCAGAAAGGAAAACAAGATGACGAAAAAATAAACAGGTGTCCAATTGAAAGGAGTATTATCTACTACCATTTTTTTCTCTGGAATAATGTTCTTTGATTTCTTGTTCACGTTCTTATAATTTACTTATCAGGTAAAAGTAAGTAAAATTTATTTTTTTGTTTTAGAACGGTGCTTTTCTTTATTCGAAGATGATTTTTCTTTTTTATCATCATCATTTTTTTCTGACTTAACTTCTTTAACACCATTCAGTGGTTTCTGAATATAATGTTTACTATCATAGGATATAAACATATTTGCTTGATAAGGTGTCCACCACCTTGTAAATTTAGAAGGATAATCATGCAAGCGAACACATCCTAAACTTATAGGCGTTCCCATAAATAGACCTGGTCGTTTTCCGCCAACAGCAAACTCATGAATGCCATTTACAAATCCTTTAGCGCCTGGGAACTCATCTACTGGAGTAATGTGCATGAAATTAGGTAAATCAACTGCTCCACGATATTTTAAAACACCGCTGGTTCCTTTACCCATTATCTGGTCATGCTTTCTATCGAGCGAATCATATTTTAGATCTCTATCCCAAAAGCGAGAAGTAATTTTATTTTGTGGAGCATAATAGCGTGGTTGTCCATCGTAATCATGTTGATTTGATTGTGGTGCTTTTGCGTTTTTAGAAGATGTAACAAACTGGGCAACTTTAATAATGGTATCGTTTTGTATTTCGCACAAACATAATCGTTGACCTATGCAATACGGTTTCCCTTCTATGTAAATGATGGGATCTTTTTTCTTGGGAGCAGTACGATATTTGTCGACATGCTGCAGATAATTCTTTAGTCTGCTAAAATCATTATACCATTTTGATTTTTCAGTATTAGATAAATTAGCATACCAGGAGGTGATGGCTTCGATAGACGAATAATCAACGTTTTCTTTTTTCAGTTGAGGAATGATTTCACCGAACTCATTCAAACTTTCATTCAATGCATATTCTTCAATACAACCTTTGCATTCATTTAAACTATTGGTAGTATTAAAATCGGCCATGATAAACCGATTGCGTAAATAATTATCTGTTTTATAATTGTTGTTATATAAGTCACTCAATACATAATGTTTATTATGAATTCGATCCATGTTGGTTAATAGGGGAGTATAACATGGATTATTAGATACTATTTCTTCAACATTTAAATTTGATTTAGAAAACAAATCGAAATCCAGGAATAGTTTTCTTCTTTGATGAACATCTTCTTTTCTATCCTCTTCGGAAGGACATATGCGAATGCAGTTATTCCAGTCTGAAACGTGCTGCGTTTTTATTGCAATTGCGTGAAAATGCGGATAAAAAATTTCTTTCCACGCATTCACATATTTTGCCTTTTCTACTTTTGCGATTAATAAATTAATTGTAGAGTCAATTTTTAATTTCGATAAGGATATCTTTTGAAAGGATGAAAGATGACTATCAAATTCATTTTTAGTTAGTGAATTCGTTAGTTCAATCAAGTGTTGTAGTGTAGTATTATAATCAGTACTTATCGATAAAGAGTCAATCGCATTTTGAATATCTTGATTGTTTCCAATCTTAATCGACTTTTTAAAATTTTGTACTTGTTTATTGTCAGAAAAAATATTGGTAAAAAGAATCGTAGTTGCGATTATCAATAATGCAAAAGCAGCAACGACTATTTTTTTAGAGAGGTTCATGTTTTTGAAAAGCCTATTCAAAAATATTAAATAGTGTCAAATAACTAAAACAAAAAAGGCCTTCTTTTCAGAAGACCTTTACTTATTATTAAATGAGGCTTATTTGTTTTTCTTGCAACATTCTTTTTCGCCACCTAATTGCATATCACCTTTACATTCTTCCATTCCACCCATCTTCTTATGGCACTCTTCTTTCGACATATCACCACAACCTTCCATGTTTCCTTCTTTGCATCCTTCCATTCCTTTGTGACACTCATTCATAGCTTTCATACATGCATCAGATTTCATGTGGCATTTACCATTTTCCATCTTCACGCATGCTGTACTATCAATCATGCCTGCCTGCATCCAAACAGCACACATTGATGAATCGATAATGCAATTACCTTCAGCATCTTTCTCGCACGACATCATTGATGCTCCACATTCCATTTTGTTTGAAGAACATTTGTCCATTCCTGCTTCACCACCATTAACGGCAATATATGGAGCAATTACTAATGATACAATCGACATTAATTTAATTAGAATGTTCATTGAAGGTCCAGATGTATCTTTAAATGGATCACCTACTGTATCACCTGTAACAGAAGCTTTATGTGGCTCTGATTTTTTGTAATACATCTCTCCGTTGATCATTACTCCTTTTTCAAATGATTTCTTTGCGTTATCCCATGCACCACCAGCGTTCGATTGAAAAATACCCATCAATACACCACTCACTGTTACACCTGCAAGTAAACCACCTAATACTTCTGGTCCGAAGATAAATCCAACGATTAAAGGTGTTATAAGTGCAATTGCACCCGGCATAATCATTTCACGAATAGATGCATTAGTTGAAATAGCCACACACTTTTCATATTCTGGCTTTGCTGTATATTCCATAATACCTGGAATTTCACGGAACTGACGTCGAACTTCCTGTACCATATCCATTGCAGCTTTACCAACCGCTTGAATACATAATGCAGAGAAGATAAATGGAATCATACCACCTACAAATAAACCTGCTAATACAGGCGCTTTGTAAATATCAATAGCATCAATACCAGCAATACCAACAAACGCTGCAAATAAAGCTAACGATGTTAATGCTGCAGAAGCAATCGCGAATCCTTTTCCTGTTGCTGCTGTTGTATTACCAACTGCATCTAAATTATCAGTACGCTCACGAACTTCTGGAGGTAATTGACTCATCTCAGCAATACCACCTGCATTATCAGCGATAGGTCCGAAAGCATCAATTGCTAATTGCATCGCTGTAGTTGCCATCATACCCGCAGCTGCAATTGCTACTCCGTATAATCCAGCACAATAATAAGAAGCCATAATTCCCGCTGCTAATGTGATAATAGGAATTACAGTCGATTTCATTCCAACTGATAAACCTCCAATAATATTAGTAGCATGACCAGTAGATGATTGTTGAATAATAGAGTTCACAGGACCTTTACCCATTGCTGTGTAATATTCAGTCACGATACTCATAATTGCACCTACTACAGTACCTACTACGATGGCCATAAAAACACCCATCTTAGTAAATGTTGCAGATCTTAATGTGATATCACCTTCTGGTAACATATATTGCACAGCAAAATAAGAAGCAATTACTGTCAAAATCATCGATGCCCAGTTACCAAGGTTTAATGCGTTTTGTACATTCGATTTTTCATCTTTAATTGATACGAACCATGTTCCTACTATCGAGAAAATAATTCCTAATCCACAAATTACCATTGGTAATAAGATTGGCGACATTCCACCATAGTTATCACTTACTATAACTTCTTGACCTAATACCATTGTAGCAAGAATCGTAGCTACATAAGAACCGAATAAATCGGCACCCATACCTGCTACGTCACCTACATTATCACCTACGTTATCAGCAATAGTTGCTGGGTTACGAACGTCATCCTCAGGAATTCCTGCTTCTACTTTACCTACTAAGTCAGCACCTACGTCAGCAGCTTTAGTATAAATACCACCACCAACACGGGCAAATAAGGCAATCGATTCAGCACCTAAAGAAAACCCTGTTAATACTTCAATCGAAGTAGAAACGGTATTCGCTCCTAGTCCAGAAAATATGCTTAAAAATGCGATGAATAAACCTCCTAGACCAAGGATTGCTAAACCAGCAACGCCTAATCCCATTACGGTTCCACCTGTAAAGGAAACTTTTAATGCTTGTTTTAAACTTGTACGCGCAGCTTGTGTAGTACGTACATTCGCTTTTGTCGCGACTTTCATTCCGATATAACCAGCAACAGCTGAGAATACTGCTCCGATAATAAAGGAAATCGAGATAATCCAGCTAGAGTGAATTTCTTTTCCATTTACCTCGTGAATAGTTCCAGAATATGCCAACAAGGCTGCAGCAATTGAAACGAAAATGGCTAATACCTTCCATTCAGCTTTTAAAAACGCCATTGCGCCATCAGCAATATAGCCAGCTAATTCTTGCATTTTTGCATCGCCAGCATCTTGTTTACTAACCCAAGCGGATTTAATCGCCATCACAATCAGGCCTACAATCCCAAGTACGGGAATCAAATAAATTATATTGTCCATAAGTTCATTTTTAGGGACGCGAATTTACCCCTTTTTGCCCTTTAAACCAAAAAATCTGCTCCTTAATAAATTCGATAACCAGAATAATAACCTTATGGCAATGTTGCTGCACCATTTATTATGCTTTTATCGTCTGAAAATCAAACGTTAAGAGTTATTTTTTTATAAAAGAAAGTTCAGCTGTTTGATTGTTTTGCTGAATACGGCAATGGTAAAATCCAGGGCTTAACGACGCAATATTGATGGAATTATTACTGTTCTTGTCGACTTCCGCTTGCAATACCAACTTTCCAGTAACATCATATATCGTAACCAACGCCTGATTTTGAAGGCCGTTAAGTTGAAGAAAGTTGGAAGTAGGGTTCGGATAAATGCTATACTCACTCAACTTTATTATTTCACCCAAATCATTGCAAGCATCTACAAATATTGTATCAAACACAGTTGATGAGCATCCAAACTGATTTAAAAAAGTATAACTTATCAAGTGATGTCCATTTCCAGAAATCGCTGGGTTGAATGATGTGTTATTAACGCCAGTCCCATTAAATACTCCACCAATTGGTGAAACATAATTTTCAAGATTTAAAGAGGACGAATTTGAACATAGTGAAGTGTCAATGTTAAAAACAGGATTTGTAGATGGTTGAATATGAAATTTAATAGTATCAGAATTAATTCCTGGGCCACATGAACTATTTATTTGACAAAAAAATTCAAAATTGTTTAGCACGAAAGGAGGATTTTTAACAGTCAAAATATTGGAGTTAGCTCCACTAAAAACACTATCATTTTGAATATCTGCAAAGCTACCATTAACGTTTCTTTTCCAGCGATAGCCAGATGCATTAATGCAGGATAAAGAATAGGAAGTGCTATCGTTATCACAAATAATTGGTGATAAAGGTTGTGAAGTGATGTAAGGGTTGGCGCTGATACAATTGCCAATAAAGTAAATTAGAATATCTCTTCTTACTGTTCCAATTAAATCTCCGTTTCTATATTCACTTACTAATACCGCAATTATATAATTGGCAACATTGGAAGGAGTAAAATTTAAAATTCCTGTTTGATGATTTAATATTATAGGGGTAGATGAACTAAACGGATAATTAACAGAATAAAGGGGACCATAACTAGATGTTGTATCATTTATAGGACATTGAATATCACCGCCTCGCGGCTCAATGATTGAATACGTTAACGAATCACCATTTATTTGTGTTGCTCCAAGATCATAAGAAAAATTATTTCCAACACAAAAACTTAATTGCGATACTTGATTTAAAGTAGGTGATGAATGATCTACCCATAGGTTATTTAAATGGGCATCTACTATCAAGCTGGGATCCCAACTGTTAATAGCGCCCAATCGACAACATTCAAACCATACAAATTTCCAATCGCTTGCTGCATGGGGTAATTGAACTATTCCTTGATAATCGGCAGTGTAACCATCGTTTGAACTAAGTGGGCAAATGGAACCACAAGGTGGTGCAGGAATATAATTTAGAACTCCAATGAAATTTAACGTGATTGTGTCAGAATAATTTTGTGAAACAGAGGATATGCAAACACTAACGGTAGGTTTATATTGAATATAATCAGCAGCTGTCCCATAACAACCGCCATAAAATCGAAAGTGTATTAAATATTCGTTAGGTGTTCCTGTGTAAACATAAGTTAATTCGCCCCCTAATAAATGAGAAGCCTTTGTTCTGTATCCTGTAAATATTAATAGAACAAATAGTAGTAAGCAAAAAGTTTTCTTCATAATTAAATAATAATTCATATTAAACAAGATGCAATTTTTTAATAATAAGTTGCATCTCTATTTAAAAACAAGAAATATTATCTAATCAAGAACTATTATCATTTACACCCAATCATTTTTTTATAAAAGAAAGTTCAGCTGTTTGATTGTTTTGCTGAATACGGCAATGGTAAAATCCAGGGGCGAGAGAGGCAATATTGATGGAATTATTACTGTTCTTGTCGACTTCCACTTGTAATACCAACTTGCCAGCAACATCATATATCGTAACCAAAGCCTGATTTTGAAGTCCGTTAAGGTGAAGGATGTCGGATGTTGGGTTCGGGAATAAAGAAAGGTTTGGAATTCCATTATCATATAATCCGCTACAAACATCAACGGTAATTGAATCGCTGGAAGATCCTACACATCCATTCAAATCAATGTAGCTATAGTTAATTTCAAAACTTCCTGCTCCACTCGAAGCGGGGTCAAATGTATTTCCAATAACACCCCAGCCTGTCCATGTCCCGCCAATTGGAGAAACATAGTTTGTTAGATCTAGTGGACTACCATTTTCACAAAGTATGGTGTCAAGAGCAAAGCTCACAATAGGTAAGAAATTTACCGATAAGCTAAGTTCAACTATACTATCACAGCCAGTTGATGAGGTATAATTAAAAGGATATATACCCGCTGTAGAATAGTAAACTCCATCGTATAATAAGGAGTCGCCAAAGCAAATGCTTTCCTGCATGTAGGCATAGTAACCTAGATTAAAAGTCAATGTTGTAGTTATCGTACTATCGCAACCGTTAGTAGTAGTGTATGATTCTGTAAACGTACCATCTGTAAACTGCCAAGCCCCATTTACAAAAGCACTATCACCTGCACAAAGACTTAAATTATTTTGAATGTTGTAAGACGGGTTAAATAAAAGCGTATTAATTATCGTACTGTCGCAACCGTTAGTTGTGTTAAAGGTATTTGTTAAGGTTGTGTCAGCGTAATAGTAAATACCATCAATTAAAATACTATCATTAGAGCAAGTAGAAAATGTTTGAATAGTTTGATAAGAAGGATTTGGAGTAATAGAGATGCTGGTTACCGCGCTTGTTCCGCATGTGTTTTCAGCCGAAACAGATAAAATACTCGTACTATTCGAACTATTAAAGTTAACAATAGCGGAAGTATCTGTTGCATTCAATGTTGCACCCGAGAAACTAATTGCCCATGTATAATTATCAGCGTACAAAACTGGTGTTATAGCATATGAAGTTGGAGCACCTTGACATGGCGCTGTGTCTGCAATTGCAAAAGTTGGTGAAGTTGGAATTGTACGAATAAATAATGTAACAGTATCTGTAAAAATTGGACTTCCGCACGTGTTTGAAATGCGACAAATAAAACGTGTATTACTCAATGACAAAGGAGGATTGGCTATATTCAAGGTATTCGTTCCGCCTGCACTAAAAACAGCGCTACCTGTTACATTCACAAACACACCATTTACTTCTTGAAGCCACTGGTGACTTAAAGAGGATCCAGCTGAAACAACAGATAAATTAGTACTACTTCCTTCACAAATTGTTTTAGAAACAGGCTGAGAAGTTATGGAAGGATAAGTATTAACTTTTAAAAATACAGCTGTTGATGTATCTGATGAGTTACATGGTCCAAATACAATACAACGATAATAGAACATATTCATATTAGCAGGACATGATGCAATATTGATTGTTTTCGTTGTTGCTCCCGTATAATTAAAGTTATTTACAACATCTACAAAACCAATTCCTGAGTCGACCTGCCATTGGTAAGTAAATAACCCGTTTCCTCCTGGTGATTGTACATTGAAGCTACAATTGTCGTTTTCGCATACAGTACGAGATGGGGTGAAAGATGTTATTGCGGGTACTTTTAAAACAGTTAATGTTGCTGTATTTGAAATAGCATTTGGAGCAATAGGACCATATGCTACACAACGAAACTGAGCTGCATTATAGGCAAGCGTTAAATTAGAAATAATTAATGTTGAAGTTGCACTACCATTCACAGAGCCTGTATCGGCTAAGTCGGTCCATGTATTATTACTAAAAATTTGCCAGCGCAACGAATCAAAATCTGTAGCTATCACATCAAATGTAGCGTTATTCAATTCGCAACTGGTAATGCTATTTGGATTACTAATAAATGCAGGTGCATTTGTGATTTGAGCGTTTGAATCGATTGCGAAACAGAAAAGAAAAGTGATGATGGCGATAACTAATTTTTTCATTGGATAAATTATTTGAGGTTGCTAAATTAAATAATACAATCCACAACTTATGAATAAACTATGTTAGTTTTTTTTATTCAGGGGCAATAAACATTGTAACACTCAATAATAAATTTTAAATTTGTATTAATGACCAAGCGTTTAATTCTATTCTTTTGTATCAGTTTGTTTTTCTCAAAAGCAATTGCTGCAACACCCCCGCAGTCGCTAGTGGTGCCAGTTATTTTTACTGTTGAAAATGGCAATTACGATTTGTCCTATGTAGTAGTGAAGAAAAACGGTGTAGCCTTGTTTACAAAAACAGGAGAAAAGAATATGAAACTCAAGCTGGAATATGGGCATGAGTATTTATTGTCGTTTGGTAAAGAAGGCTATATCACTAAACAAATTTTATTTAATACGAGTCTGCCAGAGGGAATTGATACCACAGCATTAGAACCTTATAAAATAGGAGTAAGAATTTTTAAGCAGTATGAAGGAGTAAATATTGTTATTTATAATCAGCCTGTAGGATTTATTCATTTCATTCCACAAGACGAGGGGTTTGGATATGATACTGATTATACCAAATCTATTTTATCAGAATTAGAAGCAACAGAGAATATTTTAATTCAAAAATCAAAAGACGAAAAAAAGCAGGAAGAGAAGGAATTGTCAGATAAAAAGAAAGAAGATAAACAAGCGAAAGAAGAAAAGGAGTCGATTTCAGATTTGAAAAAAGATCTTTCTAAGGATAGTGTAAAGGTGGATTCAGATATAGCCATTAAAAAAGAAGAGGTTGTTGTTAAGGACTCGGTTCAAATAAAAAAAGCAACATATGGAGAAGGCGATGAACAACCTGTGACAAATCTCGGTATTGGCGATGGTGAAGATCAAAAAGGGAAGATAAGTATGGATAGCGGGGAGGATAAAATTCAGCAACATTTGTATGTGGCTTCTGGCGAAGAGCCCATAGAAGAAAGAAAATCTGTTTTATCTGAAGTAGAAACAATCACGCATGAGATAATTGAGAAAAACCGAAAGATTACGGAAGTAGAAGTTTATTTCGAAGAAAAGAAATCAATTATCAGAAAAGTAGTTTACAATTGGGGTGGAGTTTATTATTACAATGTAGATAATAAAACGATCAGTGAAGATCAATTTTATTCTATCATTAAAAACAGTAAGCGTCGATAATTATTTTGCGAGTCTATTTGTGATCTCGTTTGTTAAACTTCTCGATACTGGTACTCTGATGCTACAATTTTTTAAATTGAGCAGATAGCCACGAGCGTTAGCAGATACCGAAACAACATAATCAAGATTTACAACCCACTTTTTCTGACAACGGTAAAAAGCAGTGTATTTACGAAGTTCCTCGCGCGCATCTTTCAACGACATTTTTAATTTAAGTTCGTTCATCAAGCCGTTATTAAAAAAATAAACAGCAACATATTTTTTTGTTTCTGATAAAAAGATGATATCAATTACTTTGATTTTCTTCACTCCATCAGGCGTTTTAAATTCCACCAATTCATCTTGCTGGTTAGTCAAACGCTTTTTATAGTTCAGTGAATTAGAAATCGCATCTGCTTCCTTATTTAAAGTTTTATTAAGGATTTTCTCATTTAAAACAACGTAAGTGATTACAAAAGGTGCTGTTGCAAAAATGCTAATTATGGGGAATAATAAAATATTGTAAAGGTTGTATTCTCCAACATAAAAGAAAGAATAGATAGCTACAAAAATGGCAATCAATAATACATTCCATAGAATAAATAACACTTCTTTTTTAATAGTCCATTCCATTTCATTTCGCAATGGAACAAAGAACTCTGGCAAAGCCAATGCATTAAATAATAAGATGCCAGCTGTAATCACTCCGCCCTTTATTGCAAACGACAATACCTCTGTCATATTGATAGAGTCGAGGTCTAAAGGTTTTAAAAAAAATAAAATGAAAGTTACAAAAATCCCCCACGACAAACCAATGCCGGCTTTAATTAATTTGTTTTGTAAAAGAGGGTAAGGAGTATTCGCTATTTTATTAAACACGGTAAAAAATTAAATTATTGTAAGTAGTTCTTTTGGAAAAATAAGGAGTAAGCAGAAATGTTTTTGCTTCTCGCTAACTGTGCAAGATTATCTTGTGAGATAACAAAGTAAAATACTTTTGATGGATCACTCTCTCCTAAAACTTGTGGTGATTTTAAAATAGCTGTGTAATAATCCATAGCAGCTTTAGTTGTAGCAAATTCTGTTACCATAATGTATTGATAAGTCAAATCAATATTACCATTTTTTACTTCTAACTTATCAGTAGTATAATTCACATTATTAAATCCTTTAATACGATTAATAACATCAGGTGTATTCAAAGCATTGTTTTTGTAAAGTATCAAATAATATTGTTTGATATCAGGAACAAAAACATATTTGGTTGTTGAGTCGATTAGGTTCTGTAAAGTGCTTGTTGTTGTACTCGTATCTTTTGGTAACTCCTTAATATTCTTCCCGCGCATAAAATCAAGAATTTCTTTTGCACGCGTAGCTACAGAATCTTTCGGATGATTTCTAATAACATCTTCTAATGCTAATTCAAAATCCTGTGCAGTTTTTGTTTTTCCAACAGCCATTGCTTTTAAAAGCGAAAACTTAGGAGCTAATTTACTATTTGGGAATAATGCATCAGCCTCTTCCTTACGTTCAATCACATCTGCATATTGTTTATTGAGATATGCGCGATAAGTATTCTCATAATAAACTTCTAATACAGCAGTCTTTTTCTTTAACTCCTTGTAATAATTAGGATTGGTAATCAACTTAGCATATTCTGATTCCGGATAATTAGTCAAGAGGTTATTTTTATAAATATCGGCTTTAACAGTATCATTCAATGCCATTAATGTTCTATATAAATTGTAATAGCTTGGCTGTTTATACTTGCTGTCTGGGAAACGACGATTTAGCTCTTCAAAACTTTTAACACTTTCAGGAAAATTTATTAATTGCTCACGATAGATTACCCCGCAATTGTATAATGCTTCTGCTATTTTTAAGTTTGATTCTAAAATAGCCTGAGGTGTTCCTGGTATCATTCCGAGATACGCAGTCTTACGAGCTGCTGCATCTAATTTACTTATTGAATCATTGATGGCAGATTGATTATTGGCAGTGCTGTCTTTACCATCATCACCATTATCATCACCATTATCAACAACAACATCTTTTTCACTTCTTCTCCAGTTGTCTTCTAATTTTCTTGTTCCCCATTTCTTTAAAAACTCATTGTATCCAAAAGAAATAGATGATTGATTATAAAAATACCATGATCCTTGAGCAGTAGCACCTGGTCCATTATTGTCTCTCGTTTGACTCTTTAATGTTTTTTCTTCGAGCGTCTTTTGCTCTTCTATTTTCTTTTTCTCTTCTTCTTCTTTCTTTAGTCTTTCTTTTTCTGAATCTTCAAATTCAATAATACTTTTAATTTTTGCTTCTCTTTCCTGCGGATTTAATGAAGCAAGCGATTGTAAACTATCTTCTTGTTGGATAACCTTCAAATTTTTTACTAATCGCTCCAAACTGTTTTTCTTTGATTGAATATCGATAAAGTCTGGATGATCATTAGTTAAGTTAGATAAACAACTATCGTAATAAGCAGCTGCAGGTAGATATTGTGGACGCTTGTAAAAAATATTCCCTAATGCTAAATAACTTTGTGCAAGTTGTGAAGTATTGCTTGTTGAAGCACGCACAGATTGGTTCAACAAGGTAATTGCTAAAGCCTCGTCTTTTTCCTGTTGTGCAACTCCTGCTAAAGCATAATAAATTTGATCCTTGTACTCTTCATTTTTTTCATCCTTCAACATCTTATTCAATTCCTTCTTCACTATTTCACCTGAGCCACTATTTATGTCGTAACAACGTGCTCTGTTTATGCGAGCATTAAACGACATTTCATAAATCGGATTCATTTTAATTACTTTTTCGTAATTAGAAAATGCTTCTTGTAGGCTGTCTTGTTTTTGAAGCAGTTGAGCAAGAATAAACGTGTAGCGTGCACGGTCATCTTTTTTAACTGCTGTTGCAGATGCTTTTCTTAAAGACTCAATAGCTCTTGGAGTATCGTCCTTCATTAAGTGATATTGTGCTACTACTGCATTGTAATCACCTTTTAAATTCTCAGGAAACTTTTTATCGTTCTTCAAATAATCTAATAAGTATTCTGCATCAAGTGTTTTACCTAATTCCAGATACGATTTGCAAAGCCATAATAAAGCTTCAGGACGAATTTCACTCTCTTTATATTCTGAAGAAATGTATTGAAACGTTTCAATCGACGACCAAAAATCATGTTTGTAAAACTGTGCTTTCCCAATTAATAAATAACAGTCGTCAATCCATTTATTTCTTTCTTCCACTTTGTTATCTTTTTTTCCTTTCAGCACCATTGAATTTCTAGAAATTGCAATGGATACTTTCTTCATGGCTTCATCCATATCAGGAAAAACCGCTTTCGCTTTGTTTAGGTCGCCATATTTGAAAATTGAAAGAACACGATCGTATTTATCCTCATGCGAAGTGGCTAAACTTTGTGAACCTGTTCTTACTCGTTCGCGGGCATTAAAGAAAAAGTTATAGTGTGTTATCATACCGTGGTAGTTTCTACTTACCACATTGTTTTTCTTTACACTGCACGAAGACCAAACCATTGCAATTAGGAACATTGCAATCAGGCTTGAAGAAATTTTAATAACCCTTGAATTTATTCGCACAATACTTACTTGGTTTATCGATCTGTAGAGTAAATAATAATCTCACAAATATCGTAAATTTAGTCGATAATTTAAACAACGTCGCCTCGTAAAGAATATTATATTTGTACCGATGCTAATCTCAAAAGCAAAAAGGAAACAAATAGCCAGAATCCTTAAGAGCAAGTTTCGTTTCGTAGTAATGAACGACCAAACGCTTGAAGAGAAATTCTCGCTACGACTTACGCCCATGAATATCATTGTGGTGGGAGGTTCGTCCGCTTTGTTGCTTATTATTTTAACGTTATATCTGATTGCTTTTACTCCCATTAGAGAATATATACCCGGGTATGCAGATGTTAATATGCGAAGAAATCTGATTAAAATGACCTTAAAGACAGATTCTTTGATGCAGAAGTTGGATGCCGATGAAAAATATTTGTCAAACTTGTTAGATGTTTTAAATGGTAAATCAGACACAACACTTCCATCAAAAAAGTCGGGCTCGCAGCAACTTTATGACTCTATTCAACATCTAAATAAGTCAGCTGCTGATTCCCAATTGCGTTGGCAAATTGAAAATCAGGAACAATTCACCCTTGTAAATAGGGGCGATAAAGCATTTTCATCCGGGATTGGTAGTTATTCGTTTTTTACTCCGTTGAAGGGTAATGTCACCTCTAAATTTAGTACGGCCCAAAAGCACTTTGGAATTGATATCGTTTCCAGTGCCAACGAAGGAATTAAGTCGGCCCTAGATGGTACCGTTGTAATAGCCAATTTTACCTCTGAAACAGGGTATGTAATAGGGGTTCAGCATGGTAATAATCTGTTTACTTTTTACAAGCATAATTCTGCCCTTTTGAAATCGGTGGGAGACTATGTTAAAGCAGGAGAGGTGATTGCGATTATTGGTAATTCTGGTGAGTTTAGTAGCGGTCCACATTTACATTTTGAGCTTTGGTATAACGGAACTCCTGTTAATCCGCTGGATTATATCAATTTTTAAAAGGATGAAATTTTATAGTATCCTTCTCATTGCTTTTATTGGCCTGATTCAGGTATCCGCCTGCGATTCATCCGTCAAGCAAGAACCGATGAAAATAAGGTCCACTGACAGTGTAAAAAGTCCGGAAAAAAAATTAAAAAATATCGCGGTAGATTCACTGAATTGTGATACTTTTACTACTGCGAATACTTCGGGTAATTTTTCTGAAGGCCAGGGTTCTGACAAGAAAAAATCTACAGAAAAGCCAAATCGCAAAAGTGTTATACAAGACCTTACCCATCCCTTTCAAACACCAGTCGAATTTGTGGATGAAACAACAGACCCTGCCTTTGATTATTCCTCCCCTAATGAATGTGAAATAATATTAGCCGACACCTTGCAGTAAGCACTTGTTTCTTTATTAAATTCGCTGAAAATATTTTAAGTTTTGAAAAAACGAATTGCCATACTTGGTTCTACAGGATCAATTGGAACTCAGGCGCTCGAAGTTGTTGAACAAAATCCTGATTTGTTTGAAATAGATTGTTTAACGGCTAATTCTAATGCAGACTTGTTAATTGCGCAAGCAAAAAAATTCAAGCCAAATAGTGTAGCTATTGCCGATGAAACAAAATATTTGCAAGTAAAAGAAGCACTGGCTAATGACCCAATAAAAGTTTTTGGGGGCTATAATTCAATTGTTCAGTTAATGTCGTTGGATTCATTTGATCTTGTGCTTACTGCAATGGTAGGCTTTTCAGGATTAGAACCAACGTTAGCGGCTATCCGAAATAAAAAAACAATTGCTCTTGCAAACAAAGAAACGCTTGTTGTTGCTGGGGATATTGTCACGCAATTAGCTTTAGAAAATAATGTAGCCATCTATCCTGTCGACTCAGAGCATTCTGCTATTTTCCAGTGTTTATATGGAGAATTTTCTAATCCAATAGAGAAGATTATTTTAACTGCCAGTGGTGGTCCTTTCAGAGGTAAAAAGCGAGATGAGTTAATCACAGTTACTCGTGATCAGGCATTAAAACATCCTAATTGGACGATGGGGGCGAAGATTACAATCGACTCAGCTTCGCTAATGAACAAAGGACTTGAAATGATTGAAGCTAAATGGCTTTTTAATTTACGTCCAGATCAGATTGATGTGATTGTTCACCCTCAATCCATCATTCATAGTATTGTTCAGTTTGAAGATGGATCGATGAAAGCACAGATGGGATTACCCGATATGAAATTACCAATTCAAGTGGCAATGGCGTATCCACATCGAATAAAAAATGATTTCCCTCGTTTCGACTTTGTGAATTATCCCAACCTGACATTTGAAAAACCTGATATGGAAACATTTCATTGCTTATCGTTAGCAAAACAAGCAATGGATAAAGGTGGAAATCTACCATGTATCATGAATGCTGCTAATGAAGAAGCCGTAGCCGCTTTCTTAAACAGAGAAATTGGGTTTTTAGCAATAGCAGAAACTATTGAAGAGGTTATGATGAATGCAACATTCATTCAACAACCAACAATAGAAGATTATAAAAATTCGGACGAAGAAGCCCGTAGAATATTTAAGGAAAATCTCGCGAAGAAAAAGTTCGTAATTTCGCCTGATAATTAGTTTAATTTTTAATTAGAAAACAATGGATGCATTGATTATGGCCGGACAGTTAATTGCCGGCTTAGCGATATTAGTAACCTTACATGAATTAGGACATTTTTTAGCTGCTCGCGCTTTCGGAATAAAAGTCGAGAAGTTTTATTTGTTTTTTGATGCTTGGGGATTTAAACTTTTCAGTTTCAAGAGAGGAGAAACCGAATATGGTATTGGTTGGTTGCCTCTAGGCGGATATGTGAAAATTGCAGGGATGATTGATGAGAGTCTTGATACTGAGCAAATGGCAAAAGCGCCAGAGCCTTGGGAATTCAGAGCTAAACCAGCATGGCAGCGATTAATTGTGATGATTGGTGGAGTAACCATGAATGTACTTTTAGGTATTATTATTTTTTCATTTTCGTTGCTGGAGTTTAAGAAAGAATATTTATCGATCAATGAGGTAAATAAAGGTGAGGGGATTTATGCGTATAGCCTTGGCCGTGAGTTAGGGTTTCAGAATGGAGATAAGATAATTGCAATCGATGGAGAAAAATTTGATCGATTCGATGATGTGCTTTCTTCACGTATTATGTTTGGAGCTACAATTACAATTCAACGAAGCAGTCAGACGATGGAAATTGAAGTGCCTTCAAACTTTTATCGTACTGTAAGTAAGGTCGGACGAATGAATTTTATTGGTTATGGAAACCAGAAGTTTGCTGTTAATACGGTTGCTGAAAACAGTCCTGCAGCAAAAGCAGGCTTTAAGCCAGGGGATGAAATTGTTGCAGTAAAGGGCGAGAAACTTCTTGATACCGATGATTTAAAATCGAAAATAGCGGCTAATTGTAATAATACGGTGGTGGTAGATGTAATAAGAGATAAAAAGCCTGTAACGCTTTTGTGTGTGGTGCGTGCTGATAGTACAATTGGTATAGGCTATTTACCGCAGGCCATAGAAAACGCGAATTATAAAATGACGCCTTATACATTAGGAAGTGCTTTTAAATTTGGTACTTCTGATGCGATGGAAGCGTTGGTTTCTAACGTGAAGGGGTTACGTAAAATATTTACAGGACAAGAGAAGGCAAGTGATTCGGTTCAAGGTCCTATTGGTATTGCACAGATTTACGGTGCGACTTGGGAGTGGCCTAAATTCTGGGCTATAACAGGATTGTTATCAATGGTATTGGCATTTATGAATATACTTCCTATTCCTGCGTTAGATGGCGGCCATGTTGTTTTCTTAACTATTGAAAGCATTACTAGAAAGAAGTTCAGTGATAAGTTTATGGAACGCGCACAGATTATAGGAATGGTTATTTTATTATCGCTTATGGTGTTTTCTGTTGCCAACGATATTTGGAAACATATTTTGAATTAATCTTATTCGCCACTATAAATGCGCAAAATTGTTCTTCTTATTTTATTGGTATTAGTATCTGCTATAGCCAATGCGCAGGATTCTGCCTCGACAAAAATCCTGTTGGTCCCCTTTAATCCGGATATGTATTTGAGCGATATCGAACAGGATATTATTCAAAATACAAAAATGACACCCGATGAGTACAGGGCTTATTTTCGCCGTACACTCGATTTAAAACTACAAGGAGAGTTAAAATCGTATAGGCCAACCGTTAGTTTAATGGGTGATCAGGAGGGCGAGGATAAAAAAGAGCTCAAAGTATTTTACGGACAGGCTGGTTATAGCTATATAGAGCCTGTAGGAAAGGGCCTTGGGAAAGTAACTGATAAGAAAAAGAGTCTTTTCGAAAAGAAATCAGCAGAAGATAAAGCCCCATTGTATATTACTACTCGTGGTGATGATAAATTCATGAATGCAGCGATTAGCAATAAGAATTATTATAATGCATTAATGTCTGCGAATAATTGTAATTACATGGTCTCTATTAATCAGTTTGAATTTAAAACTAATTATAGTTCTTGTATTGATTTATCACGTAAGCTTTATAGAAGAGAGTTAATCATTCATTATTCTGTATGGGATTCAAATGCAAAATTAATAGCAGGAAATTTCTTAGTTGTGTACTTTCCATCAGATATAAACAAGCCGCAGGAAATAGCAGAAAAGACTTTTAAATCGATTTCTGAGACGTTTTTAACCCAATTAAAAGAGGCTTTAGGGAACTAAAACCCCTAAAATACCCCCTAAAAACCATGTTAATTAACAATTAAACCTACTTATAAACAATTACTTGTTGGTTTTTAAAATGAAATTTTTGGGCAATTAGATAATTTACCTATAAATTTGGCCAACCTTAAACATAAAAAACAAATGAAAAAAGGATTACTTATCGTTGCAATGATGATCGGTGTTACCGCATCTGCACAAGACATGAACTCAAAAAAAGGAACACCAATCCTTCCTGAATCTGGCGATTGGAGCATCGGAATCGGCGCTAGCTCATCTTTAAACTACTTCGGTAATTTATTGAATGGTAACGTTGATAACAGTGCAATGTCATTTGACTGGACAAACGGTAACGAAAACGTTATCACTGGTAAAATGATGAAAGATGCGAACACAGCATACCGTGCAAAAGTTCGTTTAGGTTTCGGTTCTACAACTGCTGATAACCAATCAGTAGATTTAGACGGAGACGGAGCAGCTGATATCGATTCAGTTGAAATTAAGAATGGTGGATCTAACATCAACTTAGGTGCTGGTATCCAAATGTATCGTGGTAAAGGTCGCGTTCGTGGTTTCTACGGAGCTGAAGCTAACATCGGTTTAGGTTCTTCTAAAGAAACTTGGACAGCTACTGACTTAAGCGTAGAAGCTAAAGATGGTTCTACTTTCAATTTAGGCGTTCGTGGTTTCATCGGAGTTGAATATTTCTTCGCTCCTAAGATGTCATTAAGCGGTGAATTCGGTTGGGGATTAGGTTTATCATCTACAGGTGCATCTGAAACTACAGTTACATTTGCTGGTACAACTACTACAACTAAAGGTGGTAAGTCATCTTCATTCGGTTTAGATACTGACAATGCTGGTGCAGCTATCAACTTAAACTTCTATTTCTAAGAAATATAAAAGTTAAGCACTTTGGAAAGGCCCTGTTTTTACAGGGCCTTTTCTTTTTTGTATAAACCCTTTTTATCCTACTTATTTTTTGGTTTCTTTGTAGTAAACAGAACCCCTATTTTGTGTCTGAAAGTTTCGAAATAAAATTACCCCAGTTTGTAGGTCCATTTGACTTGCTCCTGTTCTTCATAGAACGTGATGAGTTGGATATTCATGATATTCCTATTGCTACCATTACGAATGATTTCATGGACTATATGCATCAGATGCAAGCCATGAATATTGAATTGGCCAGCGAGTTTATTTTAGTGGCTGCAACATTAATGCGTATCAAAGCAAAACTGTTATTGCCTCGTTACGAAAAAGATGACCAAGGAAATGAAATTGATCCACGTCAGGATTTAGTTCGTCAGCTGTTAGATTATAAGCAGTTTAAAGCAGCATCGGAAGATTTACGCATGATGGAAGACGAACGTATGATGCGCTTTGCAAGAGGGAATGTGCAACATGAATTATCAAAGCTTGCAACAACAACTGAAACGGGTTATGCCGGCGAGTTAAATCAGTTAACACTTTATAAGTTAATCGCCACGTTCGAAAAAGTAATGGCTCGCTTTGAAGACAATCAAAATAGAGTCATTCATACGGTATTACAGTCGCCCTACACCATCGATAATCAAAAGGAGTATATTCGTAACCGTTTGAGTCAAAAACCTCAGCAGAACTTCGCAGATTTGTTTGACGAGTGCGTTAGTAAGCTACATGCAGTGTATACTTTCTTAGCATTGCTAGAATTGTTACAAAACAGAGTGTTTCTTATTTTCTTGAATGAAGGTTTTAACAACTTCGTAGTTTGTACTCCAGAGGCAGCACCTCAACAACCAGCAACAGAAGATAATGCTGAATGAACAACGTAAAATCCTAAAACAGTTTTCAGCAGGAAGAATTATCCTTCCTATATTGCTTGGATTGGGTGTTGCAATGTGGTTGTTTCTTCGGGAGTTTAATCCTGCCTCCTTTCAAAAAATTACCTGGACAACATCATCCACAATGTGGATGTTATTAGCAGGTGTTTCTATTTTCATTCGCGACTTTGCGTATATGGTACGCGTTAGAGCACTCACCGATTATGAGTTAGGTTGGTATCGCTCGTTTATTGTGATCATGCTATGGGAGTTTAGTTCCGCATTAGTTCCTGGGATGTTCGGTGGAGGATTTTTATTCGCCATTTTTATTTTGAATAAGGAAGGCGTGAATATGGGAAAGAGCATTACAGCTATTATGAATTCATCATTTTTAGATGGGATTTTCTTAGCTACGATGGCTCCGCTTGTTTATTGGTTCATTGGTAAAGAAGCGCTATTCTCAAGCGTGCATATTGATACAACAGTTGGAAGCAGCATCTTCTATACTTTCTGGGTCGTTTATTTTTCAATTATCGGATATAAAATATTAATTGCCTATGCGTTGTTTGTCAATCCGCATATGATCAAAGCACTTTTGTTAAAATTAACATCACTACCACTTTTAAATAGATGGCATCAGAGCGCAATTGAAACAGGGGAACAATTAATTATTGCGAGTAAAGGATTGAAAAATCAAAACTCGAAGTACTGGGTTATCACCATCATTTCTACGTTTGCATCATGGATTGCCCGCTTCTCTATTGTGAATTGTATTATCCATGCATTTCATGGAGACAATATCATCAATGATGCAGTAATTTATGGAAAGCAAGTCGTGATGGGCATCATTATTTTATTAAGTCCGACACCAGGCGGCAGCGGACTAGCAGAATACATTTTCAGTAATTTCTTAAACGAATTTATTCCGAACGGCTTGGCATCGGCGTTAGGATTACTATGGAGAATATTAAGCTACTACCCGTATATTTTTGTGGGTGCAATCATATTACCTCGTTGGCTAAAAAATCATTTTAAGCTGGATCAGTTTAAAATGTAGTGATTAAGATATCACTTTGGAACTTCCATCACTGCATGACACTCTTTACAAGTGCGTAAAGCTTCATCCCCGTAGAATTTTTCCATCACAGCCTTTAGCTGCTCTACAATATCTTCTAACGAAAATTCAGCTTCGTATAATTTGGTCGCGCATGATTCACAAAACCACATGCATTTATCAATCTCGGCTTCTTTACGCTTTCTTTCAATCACCAAGCCTACCGTATTTGGTCCTCTTTGCGGTGAATGCGGAATGCGTGGAGGCAATAAAAACATTTCCCCGGCTTTAATATTCACATCTACATGCTTACCATCTTGAATAGTCTTCACAGTAATATCGCCCTCTAATTGGTAAAAAAGTTCTTCCCCTTCTTCAAAGTGATAATCCTTGCGGGAATTAGGACCACCTACCACCATCACAATGAAATCTTCACTTAACTCGTAAACAAGTTTGTTACCTACAGGGGGTTTTAATAAATGTCGGTTTTCATCAATCCATTTATTTAAATTAATTGGGGTAGCGATTGCCATAGCGATTACATTTGTAGTATTGAAAAGCAAAGTAACTTAATCGTATCAAACTATCAAAGTTTCTTTTGTAATATCCTTAATTGATTTATTCATGAATTTAAATTTACAGAATCACACAGCCTTGGTTTGCGGCAGTTCTCAGGGAATTGGAAGGGCTATTGCAACTGAATTAGCACTATTAGGCGCAACAATAGTTCTTTTAGCGCGAAACGAAGATGCATTGAAAATTACCTGTAGCGAGCTGCCCTCACCAAATGGACAGCATCATCATTACTTAGCAGCTGATTTTTCTAATCCAACGCAAGTAGCTTCAGTTGTTGATGCTTTTGTAAAGGCAGGCAATACAATTCATATTCTAGTAAACAATACTGGGGGGCCTCCAGGAGGTCCAATTGTGAATGCAACAACGGAAGCCTTTGTAAATACCTTTAATCAGCATTTGCTTTGCAACCACCTGCTCGCGCAAGCTGTTTTACCAGGAATGAAAGTAGTAGGATTTGGAAGGATTATCAATATCATTTCTACGAGTGTAAAACAACCTTTGAAAGGGCTAGGCGTTTCAAATACGATACGTGCAGCAGTGGCTAATTGGTCAAAAACACTATCAGTTGAAGTGGCGCCATTCGGAATTACTGTAAACAATGTATTGCCAGGAGCAACAGCAACACAACGATTATCCTCTATCATCGAAAATAAATCGCAAAAACAAAATCATTCAATCGATGAGGTAGAGCAAGAAATGCTTTCAGAAATTCCTGCGGGTAGGTTTGGCAGACCGGAAGAAATTGCAGCCGCAGTTGCTTTTCTTGCATCGCCAGCTGCAGGGTACATCAACGGGATTAATGTTCCTGTAGATGGTGGTCGTACAGGTTGCTTATAATTTTAATTTATAAATACAGATTTATTAATCTTGTTTGTTTAATAATAATATGTAGTAAGGAGTATTCTTGGTATTCTTTATCCCACTGAATCAAATTATAAACTTTGATTTATTAAATTGAAAAAAGAATTGACAAAAAAGATGAAAAAATATATTTGTTTGTTTTTCTGCTTTGTCACTTATGTTATTTTACCAACAAATAGCTTTTGTCAGGATACGGAATTAGAAGCAATAGCAAAATCAGAATCACTGCGATTCATCAATCCAACAATTTTTCAGAACGCAACAACAAAATCTGATAATATTGATGTTACCTATTACAAGTGCTATTGGCTTGTTGATCCATCGCAGAATTTTATAAGTGGAAATGTTCAGATAAATTTTAAATCAGTTAGTTCAAACGTTGATACTTTATTTGTCGACTTAAGTAATTCATTAGTTTGTGATAGTATTATTTTTCATCAGCAATCACTTACTTTTTTGCATCAGAATAATCAGTTATTTATTCTAGTGCAAAGTATTCAAACAAGTGATTCAATCACGATTTATTACCATGGTGTTCCTTCAAGTTCTGGATTTGGATCATTCAAGCAAGGAACACATCAAGGTAATCCGATTATATGGACGCTCTCCCAGCCTTACGGTGCATCCGACTGGTGGCCTTGTAAAAATTCGCTGAATGATAAGGCCGATTCCATCGATGTGTTTTTAGAAATTCCTTCGGATAGGGTTGCCGTTAGTAATGGAATACTAATAAATCAGCAAGTAAATGGTTCTTCCAAAATTGTACATTGGAAGCATCGCTTTCCAATAGCTACTTATTTAATTGCTTTTGCTGTTACTAATTATTCATTGATTGAGTTTAATGTTCCATTTGATACGATTAATACACTAGTGCAAAACTTTGTTTATCCTGAAGATTCAATAAATGCATCAACTCAACTGTTGGATTTAATTCCGACGATGCAATTGTTTGATTCGTTGTTTGGAGTATATCCTTTTAGCAATGAGAAATACGGACAAGCGCAATTTGGATGGGGTGGAGGAATGGAGCATCAGACCGTTTCGTTCATTAATAACTTCGGACATGAACTGATGGCGCACGAATTAGCACATCATTGGTTTGGCGATAAAATAACATGCAATACTTGGGAAGATATCTGGTTAAATGAAGGGTTTGCAACTTATTTATCTGGATTGCCATATGAGTATTATTATCCACCTAATTATTGGTTACAATTTAAAAAGGTTAAAATTAATTCAGTTACCAGTCTGAAATGGGGAAGCGTTAAGTGTTCAGATACTACAAGTGTTGGTCGAATTTTTAATAGTCGATTAACCTACAATAAAGGAGCGATGATATTACATCAACTCAGATTTATATTGGGTGATCAAACGTTTTTTACTGCTCTTCGTAATTATTTAAATGACCCTTCAATAGCTTTTAAAAATGCAACAACATCGAATGTGAAGCATCATTTTGAAAATGCTTCAGGATTAAATCTTGATTATTATTTTAATGAATGGTACGAAGGTGAAGGCTATCCTTTTTATAAAATAATATGGAGTCAATTGAATAATCAAGTTACGCTTAATTGCTCTCAAACGACTTCTGATTCAAGTATTAGTTTTTTCAAGTTGCCTGTCCCAATACAATTGCTTGGAGCAAATAATGATACAACTATTATCTTAGATAATATTTTTAACTATCAAAATTTTACTGTTCCAGTTTCATTTGATGTAGATACGATTATAATCAATCCGAATGCAGATATCATCACGGCTAACAGTATTGCATTATCTCAAAAGCAAGAGAATATATCGCAGCTGTATTTTTCAATCATCCCTAATCCTGCTACTGATTTTATTAATCTAAGTTTTAATCAGCTGCAAAATAATTTCGAATTACAACTTATAGACATGAATGGTAAGTTAGTATTTGATCAAAAATACCAAGAGGCTCAATTTATTCAAATACCTTCTTCAGAAATTAGCAGTGGTGTGTATTTCATTAAAGCGAGTGGGAAGGACTTTACAACCGGTCAATTTGTTGTAGTCAATCATGCTTCTGATAATTAGATAAACCGTAATTTTGTATTCTATTCAGCAATCGAAATGAAAAAAATTCTTAACCTGATCAACGGACAATTAATACCTCCTGCGTCAGATACGTATATTGATAATTATAATCCTTCTAACGGAAGTATTTATAGTTTAATTCCAAATAGTGATGAGCGCGATGTGGAGATGGCAGTGGCAGCGGCAAAGAACGCCTTTCCTATGTGGAGAGATATGCCTAAAGAAAAGCGTTCTGCGATTCTGATTCGATTAAGTGAATTAATTCAACGTGATTTAGATAAGTTAGCATTAGCAGAGTCAATCGATAACGGTAAACCATTGTGGTTATCAAAGTCGGTAGATATCCCTCGCGCAGTTTCTAATATTCATTTTTATGCTACTGCTTCATTACACTTACACGATGAGGCGTATTCAATGGGAACTGTTGCAATGAATTATACCATGCGTACTCCACTAGGTATTGCAGGTTGTATTTCTCCGTGGAATCTTCCTTTGTATTTATTTACATGGAAGATTGCTCCTGCATTAGCTTCTGGTAATTGCGTGATTGCTAAACCAAGCGAGATTACTCCAATGACAGCATTTCATTTGGCAGAGTTATCTATTGAAGCAGGAATGCCCGCTGGTGTTTTAAATATTATTCATGGCTACGGACATAAAGTAGGGAAAGCAATTGTATCACATAAGGATATCCCTGCAATCTCCTTTACTGGTGGGACAAAAACAGGGGAAGAGATAGCACGTACGGCTGCGCCAATGTTTAAGAAGATTTCATTAGAGTTAGGTGGAAAAAATCCGAATATTATATTTGCCGATTGTGATTTTGATAAGGCTGTTCAAACAACGGTGCGTTCATCATTTTCTAATCAAGGAGAAATTTGTTTATGCGGTTCAAGAATATTTGTTGAACGCAGTATTTATGAAAAATTCAAAACAGCTTTTGTTGAAGAAGTAAAGAAATTAAAAGTAGGAAATCCTTTAGATGATAATAATTGGATAGGTGCTATCGTATCTAAACCTCACATGGAAAAAATTCTTTCTTATATTGATTTAGCAAAGCAAGAAGGAGGAAGTATTTTATGTGGTGGACAACAATTACATCCCGAAGGAGAACATGCAAATGGATATTATATTACGCCTACTGTTATTGAAGGATTAACTTATGATTGCAGAACAAATCAAGAAGAAATTTTTGGTCCTGTTGTAACGATAATGCCGTTTGATACAGAAGAGGAAGTATTAAAATATGCTAACAGTACAACCTATGGTTTAGCTGCTTCTGTATGGACACAACATTTAACTCGTGCGCATCGCGTTGCTGCTAATTTGCATAGCGGAATTGTTTGGATTAACACGTGGTTGCTTCGCGATTTAAGAACCCCTTTTGGTGGAGTGAAAAATTCAGGTGTTGGTCGTGAAGGCGGATTTGAAGCCTTGAATTTTTTTACAGAAGAGAAAAACGTTTGTATAAAACTGTAGTTGTAAATTCTTATTTCACCACTGAAACCCTACCTGTTATTTGATGCTCCTCATTAAAAACATCAGTAAAGCTAACTCGGTAGATATATGTATCCTCCTGCACAATTTTCCCATTCTCTTTCCCATCCCATCCTTCTTCTAAATTATTGATGGTAGTTACATAATTTCCCCATCGGCTGTAAATCGTCATGGCAAAGTTGGTAATGTTTGTTGCTTTGTATTGGGAAACTTCATTTTTCTGATCATTGTTAGGACTAAAGGAAGTAAACCTAATAAATAATTAAATTAATATTGATGAACTTTGACTAAGACTATTTATAGTTTTACTATCGTATTAGCGTAATTGTACCTCTATATTCGTAACGTTTCTGGTTTAACGTTTCACGTAAATTAATGGTGTATATGTATACCCCAGAAGGTAAAAATTCACCGTTTGAATCACGTCCATCCCAAAGGGGATTAGCAATAGCTTCTTTCACTAATTGTCCATCACGATTATATATTTTCATATCAAATGAACTGAAGTTAAAGCCATACATTTCCAGCACATCATTCACTCCATCATCATTCGGTGTAAAGGCTTTAGGAATAAAGAAGGAGTAGTCATTTTTTACAGAAATAGTTTTGACAATTGTATCACTGCATTGATATTGATTACTTACTATAAGCGTTATATCATATTCTCCCGCTTCATTGAATGAAAAGCTCGGATTATTAATCATTGCACTTCCCAGTGAATCACCAAACGTCCAGCTCCATTGGTTAACTACTCCTGATGATTTATCTTCAAAATCAATATTATTAAATAATATGGTTGGCGTTAAAGGAGCATAGGAAAATTCTGCCTCCGGAGTTGAATAAGATTCAATTGCATTCACAATAGTATCGCTACCTGTACATCCCTGCGGAGTAGTGATAGAAAGGATTACGGTATATAAACCTGAGTCAGGGTAAATAGTTGTGGGATTAATAGCATTGGAAATATCGCCATTACCAAAATCCCATGCATAGATAGATCCTGCTGCGGTTTGTGAACTGTCAGAGAAAACTACTTCTAACGGCATACAACCTTTGTCTGGAGTATAGCCAAACTTTATGGTTGGATAGTCAATAACAGTAATTTTTACTGAGTCGATTTTTGCAGGAGTTCCACAATTATCAGTAGCTGTAACAAGGTAAGTTGTGGTAATTGTTGGATTTACACTCGTGCTTGATGTAGTTGCTCCATTGCTCCATTGATAAGAATAATTTCCATTTCCGCCACTTACATTCACGCCTAACGTTACCGGATCACCGCTGCAAACAGTTGAAGTGCCAGAAGTAGTAGTTGATAATGGAGGATTAACAATTACTGTGTAAGTATATGCTGCAGTGCAGTTATTAGCGTCCGTCACAGTTACTGTATAACTGGTAGTTGTTGTCGGACTAACAGTTGCAGTTGTTCCAGTTGTACCATTACTCCATAGGTAAGTGTATGGCGATTTTCCACCACCAGCTGTAATTGAAAGTGGTGCCGATTGTCCGATACATATTGTTGGGTTACTTCCAGCAGTTGCTGTTACCGCTGCAATGCTTCCTAAGTTTCCATTCACCACCTTTGTGCAACCATGTGCATCCGTAACGGTAACGGTAAATGTTCCTATCGTTAATCCAGTGCCGTTAGCATTCGTACTTCCGCTATTCCACAAGTAGGTATAAGGTCCAGTACCACCAGTAGGCGCAACAGTTGCTTTACCATCGTTACCTTGGCAAGATACATCTGTTGTGCTCGTAATAGAAGCATCTAATACTGTTGGCTCTCCGATGCTATAACTAGCACTTCCAGTACAACCAATGGCATCGGTAACTGTTACTGTATAAGTTCCCGCAATTAAGTTATTGGCTGTGGCTCCCGTTTGGCCGTTGTTCCACTGATAGGTATATGGACCAACTCCGTTGTTCCCACCTTGTGTAATCGTACCTGATGCGGATCCGAAACATAATGCATCTGTTTTTGATACAAGTGAAGATGAAACAGGCGGCCCCTGATTTAACGTGAAGGATCGCGTAGCAACGCATGCACTATCTGTGATTGTAACTACATAATTACCATTCAAACTTTGAGTCACATTATTAATGGTTGTACTCTGTGCATTTCCAGTATAGCTACTTGGTCCTGTCCACGAATAAACTGCATTACCTGTATATGTTCCGTTAGCTGTTAACGTAACATTTGCGCCATCGCATACAGGAAGATTGCTTGTGATATTGGGTCTCGGAATAGAATCATTTACATACAATCCGATACTGTCAAAAGCCTGCACGAATGGATCGCCAGGCATGCAACCATATTCGATAATGTAATTAGTTACTGATGAACCAGAGTTGCTGTAGTCATTCCATAATCCGTAGTAAAATAAATGGGCATAGTCTTCACCAGGACAACCATTCGGTTCATCAACTGCCCAGTTTTGATAATTTCCACCTATAGAAACACCAGTTCCCGTTGAACTTGTACAATTAAAGTTAACCTCATCCGAAAAATGCCGACCAAGTCCGCCATCTTCTAATCCCTCACAGCCTGTTACCCAGCGCCATACACCGTTTACTGCTGCATCGCTTGCTCCAATCCATGTGTTTGAGTTTACCAACTGACTGATAAAGTTATTTTCTTGCGCATCTGTTATCGTAATTAAATATCCTTGTAGTCCTAAGTAATTAGTTGCAGCAGCATTTGCCACAGCAGTTGTCCATGAAATAGGCGTAGCAGACTGAATTAATTTGTAGTAATGCTGGTTAACTGGATTGTATAATAAGTTGCCCAATACATAAATGATTGTTCGGTACCCCGTAACAAAGTTGGAAGTCCGATTACATAATACTACCGACTGCAATGCCTGCTGATATTGAGTAACAGTAGCCGTTCCATTTAAGGTTAATACCCCTGTTGTTTGATTCCAGGTACTCGTGATTCCAAACATTGGCGTAAATGATAATGAATCCTGAGCAGGAGTATATCCAGAATAAAAAAAGATAGAAGCTCCATCAATCGTAACATTAGGTGCTGCGTTTGTGATGGTTACTGATGATGCAATTTGTTGACAACCACTTGCTGGACAAACAACATCACTAGAAACCACATTTAGTTGTGGACCTTGAGCAAATACATTTAATGAGGCAAAAAGAAAAAAGAAAGCAATCAGGAATAGCGCCTTTTTCATATTTTATTAAGAGGTTTAAAAAAGTCAGAAAAAGTGATTGTTTTTAAGTCAACAAACACCATCAACTTTTAAAGGTAAATAATTGAGTTTTGGGAGTATAAAATTCGGAAAAATATCAATACCAGTCAATGATTAATACTGAACAGTTAAAATCAGGGTTTGACTAGGTAAAATACCTACTTCTATCAATGTATAATCGTAATAACAATTCGGTTTTGTACCTTTGCGCAAATATTAAAAAAGAATATGAGCTCTTCTCAAACAGCAAACGATTTTGGCATTCAGGAAATGCTTCAACAATTGGGTATTAAAGACGTTAATCATGGTGCGTGTACTGGTACTCAGTGGTTTAATACAACAGGTGAAGTTATCGAGTCTTACTCTTCTTCGGATGGAGCCTTGATTGGAAAGGTAAATCAGGCAACTGCAGATAATTATGAAACAGTAATTGCTACTGCCCAAGCAGCATTTGAAAAGTGGAGAATGGTGCCAGCGCCAAAGCGCGGTGAAGTAGTTCGTCAGATTGGTGATCGTCTTCGTCAGTATAAAGAGCCATTAGGTAAATTGGTTTCTTACGAGATGGGAAAAATTTATCAGGAAGGTTTAGGAGAGGTTCAAGAGATGATTGATATCTGCGATTTTGCAGTTGGTCTTTCTCGTCAGCTTTATGGTTTAACAATGCATAGCGAGCGTCCTCGTCACCGTATGTACGAGCAATATCATCCACTAGGAATTGTAGGTGTAATCTCTGCATTTAATTTCCCGGTTGCTGTATGGAGCTGGAATGCAATGTTAGCAATGGTTTGTGGTGATACTGTAGTTTGGAAGCCAAGTTCTAAAACAATGTTATGCGCTATCGCAGTTCATAATATCATTGCTGATGTTTTAAAAGAAAATGAAGTTCCTGAAGGTGTATTAAACCTTGTAGCAGGAGGATCTAAATATGTTGGTGATAATTTCTTAGCAGATAAACGTGTTCCGTTAATCTCTGCAACAGGAAGTACGCGCGTAGGTAAGCGTGTAGGTAAGATTGTTGGAGAGCGTTTAGGTCGTTCGTTATTAGAGTTAGGAGGTAACAATGCTATTATCCTTTCTGAAAAAGCAGATTTGAAAATGGCAATGACAGCAGTATTGTTTGGTTCAGTAGGTACTGCCGGACAACGTTGTACTTCTACTCGTCGTTTGATTATTCACGAATCAATCTATGATACGTTCAAAGCACAATTAGTAAATGCCTATAAGCAAATTCGTATAGGCCACCCGTTAGATGCTAAAACATTGGTGGGTCCACTTATCGATAAAGGTGCAGTAACAGACTTCGTGAATGCAATTGAAGCCGCAAAGAAAGAAGGTGGAAATGTAATTACAGGAGGAGAAGTGCTTTCAGGTGCGGGATACGAAAGTGGATGTTATGTTGTGCCTTGCGTGATTGAAGCAGAGAATCATTATCATATTGTTCAGGAAGAAACATTTGCTCCAATTCTTTACATCATGAAGTATTCAACAATCGAAGAAGCTATTGCATTAAACAATAATGTTCCTCAGGGATTATCTTCTTCTGTGTTCACACGTGATATGTTAGAAGCTGAAGCATTCTTGTCACACGAAGGTTCTGATTGCGGAATTGCGAATGTAAACATCGGAACATCAGGTGCTGAAATTGGTGGTGCTTTTGGAGGAGAAAAAGAAACAGGTGGTGGACGTGAGTCGGGTTCTGATTCATGGAAAATTTATATGCGTCGCCAGACAAATACAATTAATTATTCAACGGCTTTACCTTTAGCACAAGGAATCAAGTTTGATATTTAATAAAAATAAATTATTAGAAAGGCTCATCTTCGGATGGGCCTTTTTTATTTTGAAAAGTTTTGCAAATGTGATGACTGCTGATTTTAAAAATTTCTTTAAATGATTAACTTCGTGCAACTGAAATACACTATCTAAATCTCTTCTTATCTGATGTTAAAAATCGATATTCATACGCATATTATTCCGGAGCATCTTCCCAATTTTAAAGAAAAGTATGGCTATGGAGGATTCATCAATTTAGATCATCATAAGCCTTGTTGTGCGCGCATGATGATGGATGATAAGTTCTTTCGCGAGATTCAAGATAATTGCTGGGACCCAGATAAACGAATTCAAGAATGTAATCATCATCATATAGATGTGCAGGTGTTGAGTACTATTCCTGTGATGTTTAGTTACTGGGCAAAGCCAATGGATGTTCTCGATTTGAGTATGTTTCTGAATGATCACTTAGCGGATATCGTTCACCGTTATCCTAAGCGTTTTGTAGGATTAGGAACTGTTCCTCTTCAACATCCGGAGTTAGCGATTAAAGAATTAGAGCGATGCATGAAAATCGGTTTGAAAGGTGTTCAGATTGGTTCGCATGTGAATGAGTGGAATTTAAATGCTCCTGAATTGTTTCCGTTTTTTCAAGCGGCACAAGAAATGAATGCGGCAATTTTCGTTCATCCATGGGATATGATGGCGAAAGAAAAGATGACCGAATATTGGTTGCCGTGGTTAGTAGGAATGCCAGCAGAATCTTCACTCGCTATTTGCTCTATGATATTTGGTGGAGTCTTCGAACGATTACCAAATTTAAAAGTCGCTTTTGCTCACGGTGGAGGATCATTCCCTGCCACTATTGGTCGTATAGAGCACGGATTTAATGTTCGCCCCGATTTAGTAGCAGTGCATAATGAAGTGAATCCGAGAGAGTACCTCAACCGAATTTATCTTGATACACTTGTACATGATCCATTAAAACTCGATTACCTTTTAAATTTAATGGGACCAAATCAATTAGCATTAGGAACAGATTATCCATTCCCGTTAGGTGAATTAGAACCAGGAAAATTAATTGAGTCGATGCCGTATGAGGATAATATAAAAGAGCGACTCCTGAATGGAACCGCTCTTGAATGGTTGGGTATGAATAAACAATTCTTTATTTAAATTTTTGTTTTGAATTTGCATCAAGATTTTTAATAATTCTATTGTAATCCGAAGGCATTGTTGTAAGTTTGTTCCTTAGAAAACAGCCATGAGCGATTCTCTTCATCACGAGTGCGGAATAGCATTTATCCGACTTTTAAAACCCCTAGATTTTTACATCCAGAAATATGGAACTGCCACTTACGGCCTTAATAAGTTGTACCTTCTTATGGAGAAACAACATAACAGAGGTCAGGATGGAGCAGGAGTAGCTACCATTAAGCTCAACCCTGATCCAGGTAAGCCGTATATTAGTCGTTATCGTTCAGTCGATAAAAATGCCATCCCTCGTATTTTTTCGCATATCAATGCACCACTCGAGAAGCTGAATGCTAGTAGTCCTGAGAAATTAACGGATGCAAATTGGCTAAAGCAAAATGTAGAATTCCTTGGCGAAATCATGTTAGGTCATCTTCGCTATGGAACCTTCGGAGGAAATACGATTGCAAATTGTCACCCTTTTATTCGTGAAAATAATTGGATGACACGTAGTCTTGTTGTAGCAGGTAATTTTAACATGACCAATGTGGAGGAGCTGTATAACAACCTCGTTAAAATTGGTCAACATCCTCGCGAAAAATCAGATACAATAACCGTAATGGAAAACATCGGACAAAGTCTGGATGAAGCCAACGATCAACTGTATTATCAATTCAAAGAAAAAGGTTTTTCTAAGCAAGAGATTAGTCCGCTAATCGCACAACATATCGATATTGCTTCTATTCTTAAAACATCCTCTACTAATTGGGATGGTGGTTATGTGATGGCTGGTTTATTCGGACATGGAGATGCATTTGTATTGCGTGATCCTGCTGGTATTCGTCCTGCCCATTATTATGCCGATGAAGAAGTGGTAGTAGTTACTTCTGAACGTCCTCAAATTCAAACAGCGTTTAATGTTCCTAAAAGTGCAGTGCGTGAAATAAAGCCAGGTCATGCACTTATTGTTCGTAAAGACGGTACCGTTAGTGAAGAACAAATTAAAGAACCAACCGAAAGAAAATCGTGTTCGTTTGAACGTATTTATTTTTCTCGCGGAAGTGATGCCGATATTTACGAAGAACGTAAAGAGCTTGGTAAATTATTATGTCCTGCAGTTTTGGAAGCGATTGATAAAGATTTAAAAAATACTGTTTTATCCTATATCCCAAATACTGCGGAGGTTGCTTTCTACGGAATGATAAGTGGTATGGAAGCCTATCTGAAGGATGTTAAGAAGAGAAAAATTCTTGCCTTAGGTCCTAATCCGGATGAAGAAAAACTAGAAGAGATTTTAAGTATTCGTCCGAGAGCAGAAAAGATTGCTATCAAAGATGCAAAGCTTCGTACGTTCATTACTAATGATACTGATCGTACGGATATGGTTGCTCACGTATATGATATCACGTATGGAACTTTAAAAGAGGGAGTAGATAATCTTGTGGTGATTGATGATTCGATTGTGCGTGGTACAACTTTACGCAATAGTATTATTCGTATGCTCGATCGATTGAATCCGAAAAAGATTGTAATTGTTTCTTCGGCACCACAGATCCGTTATCCTGATTGCTACGGAATCGATATGGCGAAGATTGGTGATTTAATCGCGTTCAAAGCTGCTATCGAATTATTAGAAGAAAATAATTTAGAGCATATCATCGACGAAGTATACGCGGAGTGTAAAGAGCTTTTGAAGAAAGAAGAACATCCGAAGGAAAACGTGGTTAAGAAAATATTTGCGCCATTCACCTACGAGCAAGTATCAAAACGTATATCACAAATCCTTACTCCGAAAGATTGCAAGGCAGAAGTGGAAATCATTTTCCAAACGATAGAGAATTTACATATTGCAACTCCGTATAATTCTGGCGACTGGTACTTCAGTGGTGATTATCCAACACCAGGAGGAAACAGAGTGGTTTGTAAAGCCTTTACGTACTTCGTAGAAGGAAGCAACGAAAGGGCGTATTAAACTACGCTTGTTAAATTCCAATCGGATGCCAAGTAGTTTTAATTTCTTGTCCTGCTAAAATACGATAAGGCGATTCTAATTTGTCTTTCGAATAATCAATCACACGCTTCACATTTAAGGCAGCATTCGTTTGAATTGTTTTCTTATGTTCTGCACTCACATCTGAAAAAATAATTGCATTCACATCCATATGCGATGCAGCATGCGACACTAACTCCTTACGATAACCAGTAATCAAATTAATTACACCGCCTGGCAAGTCAGATGCATGAATAACTTCTGCAAACTCAATGGCTGTTAACGGATAATTTTCTGATACTACTAACGTGCACGTATTACCGCCTACAATCATAGGCACTGCATGACTAATAATTCCAAGTAAGGCTTCTTTATCCGGACAAATAATATTCGCAATTCCAGAAGGCTCCGGATAAGAAAAATTAAAGTGTGAACTTTCCACTGGATTAACAGCGCTGAATACCTGAATGTATTTATCGCTCCATCCTGCGTAATAAACTAATAAATCAATCGCAGCTTCTACTTCTTTCTTCGCTGTTGCAGCAGTATATCCCTCCTTGCACATCGTCTCTACAAACTGTGCTTTTCTTCCTTCTAACGTTTCGGCTATACGATAAATAATTTGTGCTTTGTTATACGCAGAACGCTTATTCCAGTCGCCTTGTGCTTTTCTGTTCGAAACAACAGCATCGCGTAAATCTTTGCGTGAACCACGACAAACATTCGCAATGGTATTTCCTGCTTTATCTTTCAATACATAAAATCTCCCCGACTCAGTTCTTGGGAATTTACCATCGATATACATTTTGTATGTTTTCTTTACATCAATGCGAGATGTAGTTTTTGTAGTTGCCATAATCTCAAAAATTAAAATAAATTAACGTAAGGCATTAAACCATGTAATCCTCCTTCTCGTCCAACTCCACTTTCTTTATAACCTCCAAACGGACTTGTAGGATCAAACTTGTTATACGTATTTGCCCATACAACGCCCGCATTCAACTTCGATGAAATCTTAAATGCTTTCGCGCCTTTGTCTGTCCATACACCCCCTGATAAACCATAAGGTGTATTGTTTGCTTTCTCAATCACTTCTTCTGCTGTTCTGAATGTTTGAATCGCTAAAACAGGTCCGAAGATTTCTTCTTGCACAATTGTACTCGATTGCGCCACATTCGTGAATAGGGTAGGCTTAAACCAAAATCCTTTAGATGGAACAGCGCATTCACTTTGCCAACATTCACCACCTTCTTTAATTCCTGTTTGTACTAACGATTTAATTTTTGATAACTGCGCTTTTGAATTGATAGCACCGATATCAGTATTCTTATCTAACGGATCACCAACGATTAATGTCTCGATGCGTTGCTTTAATTTTTTAATGACTTCATTCGCGATTCCTTCTTGCACAAACAAACGTGAACCTGCGCAACATACATGACCTTGATTAAAAAATATTCCGTTGATGATTCCTTCTACTGCTTGATTGATAGCAGCATCTTCAAAAATGATATTCGCTGCTTTACCTCCTAATTCAAGCGTATATTTCTTATCACTACCAGCTAACGATTTTTGAATAATCTTTCCAACATCTGTTGAACCTGTGAATGCAATTTTATTAATGCTCGGATGATTCACAATAGCAGCGCCTGTTGCACCAGCACCCGTGATGATGTTTACTACACCAGGAGGCAGATCTGCTTCTTGTATGATCTCTGCTAACTTTAATGCAGTAAGTGGAGTTGTTTCAGCAGGTTTTAATACAACTGTATTTCCAGCAGCAAGCGCAGGAGCAATTTTCCATGCAGCCATTAACAAAGGAAAGTTCCAAGGAATAATTTGTCCTGCAACACCAACAGGTGATGTCTTCATTCCAGGAAAAGCATAATCTAATTTATCTGCCCAACCAGCATAATAGAAAAAATGCGCAGCAGCTAATGGGATATCAATATCACGGCTTTCACGAATAGGTTTACCACCATTGATGGTTTCAATGATTGCGAGCTCACGCGCTTTCTCCTGCAGGATACGTGCGATGCGATAAATATACTTTCCTCTTTCAGCAGGTGCTAACTTCGACCATACTTTTGATTGTGCATTTTTAGCAGCGGTAACTGCTTTATCTACATCGGTAGCATTTGCTTCTGCAACAGACGCAATTCGTTTTTCTGTCGCAGGATTGATCGTATCAAAATATTTTTTAGAAGCGGGTGCAGTAAATTTCCCGTTGATGAACAAATCGTATCGATCCTTCAACTGAATATGATCAGCGGATTCAGGCGCTGGTGCATAGGTCCACTTCGTATCGAATTTTATTTCTTTGGTTGCTGAATTTTTTTTCATTCAAAAATGATTTTTACGAAAATACTGAAAAAAACACCTTGTAAATACAATAGGCACGGGTTTAATCCCATGCCTATTGTTGTATAGTTCACCATCAATTTTAAACCTCTCCCTACCTCTCCAAAGGAGAGGAGTAATTAATGAAGTCCCTCCTTCGGAGGGATTTAGGGAGGTCTTAAATTATCTAACCATCACCCTACTATCATGATACCCACCATTGATCAATAAACGCACAATATAAAATCCTTTCGTGTAATTATCACCTAAGTTAATTTCTTGTGTGTAACTACCTTCTTGGATAGATACCGCAGAAGAATAAATTGATTGACCCATGGTATTGATGATTTGTAAAATACCATCTCCTGTTTCTTCGCCGTCATAAGTAAAGTTAAACGAACCGTTATTAGGATTCGGATAAATATGCACACCATGCGAAAGTTCATTATCAATTAAACGAGCTACGTTGTTGGTGTTTTCTTCTGAAGTAGCACCAGAGGTAACGTCACCGGCTATACGACAATTTACAGAAGTAGTTATTGCGCTACCGCTGATACGAGAACAACCCGTTGTTAAATTCTTAGTAACTACTTTATAAGTACCTGGTTGCTTCACCACTAATGAGTAGTTAGTTGCATTCTCCATAGAGATGTTGGTACGATACCATTGAACGCTGTAATTACTTCCAAGGTTAGTACAATTTAAAGTTACGCTATCCCCTAAGCAGAAAGAAGTAGCTCCGCTAGCAGTAACAGACGCAAAGGCATTCGTTTTAGAAGTAACAGCAATTGTGTTGCTCGTTAAGGCAGTCCCGTTACATGTAGCAACACAAGTATAAGATCCAGTTGCCGTTGCTTTGTAGGTACGCGATGTTCCGTTAGTAGAAATATTTACTCCATTCTTTTTCCATTGGTAAGTACCACCCACTACATCGCTTGTTAAGTTTACAGAATTGCCAGCGCAGAAGGTAGTTGGACCATCAGGGGTGATTGTATTAGATGAACTATTGCAAGCTTGTGCATTATATAATGCTGAAATTTCTTGTTGGGTAAGGGCGCGATTCCAAAAACCTATATCATCAATTGAAGCATTTGATTCATACCAATATCCATTAGCTTGATTTGAACATCCGAATGAAAGACCAGAATTCCCTAAGGTGTTTATTAGGATTGTGGCTGCTTGTTGTGATGCAAGAATACCATTGTGATATAATTTGAAAAATTGTCCATCAAAGGTAAATGATACATTATTCCACTGATTAAGGCTTGTATTGCAAGATAAAACCATAGCCGTTTGATTATTTTGTGACGATGAATTAAGCACGAAAGCATTTACATTATTTTGTTGTAAATTAATACCCCAAGTTTGTCCATTTGGGTTGCTATAACCTCCTTCAAATCTATATACTAAAGCCGAATTGCGATCTGTTCCTGGTATACCTGGGAAATAATAATTTCTTGCATTATACCAAAGACTAACGGTTATTTGTGATGAATTGAATGAAGATGCGTACGGTACATTAATTACCTGATGTAATCCACTATTCCAAGCCATTCCGTTATAATTAAAGTCATAACTGCTCGAATTTATGTTGTTTCTGTCAGGTGCTAATGAAGGGCCTAATACCGTCCCATTATTCCCATTTCCACTCTCATCATTTGCATTTCCATTAAAGGGCCACCAGCCTATGAGTCCGTTAGTAGGCACATACGAAGGCACTTGCGCAAAAGCGCTGCTTGCAGCAAGTAGTAGTGCTGCGATTAAAGATTTTGTTTGCATGTTCATTTTTATTTATGTTTTAAAATTAGAGTTGCATTATTATTTCACAACTTTTTATTGTCGGCTAGAAAAGAAAGAGCAACCAAAATCAAGTCTATAAGAGGAAAATTCCATTTAAAACATGTTTATCTTGTTTAACTTCTTAATTTATTTCACCGACTATTTAAAAAACACGTATAAAAAACTAGCGTGGGACATTGCCTGCTACTTGTACAAGAGGGAGTCGAAGCCCTGTAAAACAAAGTATAGGAAGCCCACGCCGTTTGCGTGAGCGTTCTGCAAATACTCCCTGTTTTACTTGAATTTTCGACTTTTCTTGTACAGGTTATTAGCCAAACGCTAATTATCTTATCAGTTTTTTTAAATCAATAGTTGTTGCATTTTGATTTTCAAATTTACGGCTTAATGAAATACAAAGCAATAAGAGGTCTTACTTTTTGAAGGTTGGCGTTGGATTTTGGTAATTATAAAATATAAAAAAACCACAAAAAAACAGGGGGCCACCTGGCCCCCTCCCGCGGTAAAATTATTAATCTGAAATCTATTATTCGGTTATTAAACGTTTATTGTCGTTTAAGTTTTTTAATCGGATAATTTAATTAAGAGCGCCTTAATAGTTGCACTTTAGGGAAACATTCTTATCTTTGCATTGTGGGCAAAAATCAGAAATATAGAACGGTTGTATTCTACAAGAACTACTTTCAAGATTTCTTCAGCAAACAGCGTGAAAAAGTAAAAGCAAAAATTATTTGGACAATTGAGTTAGTAGAAGAATTACAAAGAGTTCCTGAAACTTATCTAAAACATATTGAAAACACAGATGGACTATATGAGATTCGTGTTCAATCGGGAAGTGATATTTTTAGGATATTCTGTTTTTTTGATGACGGAAAATTAGTTGTAATAACAAATGGCTTTCAAAAGAAATCTCAAAAAACTCCAAATAAAGAAATTGAAACAGCACTAAAAATAAAAGCAGAATATGAAAACGAAAAATAAAAACATAACTACGCTCGAAGATTTCAAAGAAAAAAATTACGGTAAGCGTGGAACAAAAAAACGAGACGAGCTAGAAGCGGGGTTTGATGCATTTAAAATTGGTGCTCTGATTCACGACACTCGAATAGAAATGGGTATGACACAAGAACAACTTGCTGAAAAAGTTGGAACTACTAAATCCTATATTTCTAAAATAGAGAACAACTTAAAAGAAGCTCGTATCTCAACTCTTCAAAAAATTATTGAACTTGGTTTTGGCGGGCAATTAGAATTAAACATTAAAATCTAAAAGAGTATTATTGAATCAGACATATATCTTGTTGTTCTTAGCTAATCAAATTGCTACAATATTAAGCAGAACTCTTTGAGTGCACTTCACCTCGCGAAACATCGCGACGAGAACTTTGGGGGCCTCAGTAACCAAGTGCCTCAGCGACCGAAGTGCTGAAGCCTCTGCGACTATATTTCAATTAGCAAATTAGCACACTAACCCATTAGCAAATTAACCAAGTATTTCCATCAACACCTCATGCGATTTAATCTTGCCGCC
>CAINEC010000171.1 GCA_903847585.1 uncultured Bacteroidota bacterium | reverse complement strand
TAGGATTGCTGAACAAAGAAGTAATAGCTTTTTTTTATTTGACATAAATAGCATGTTTAAAATCCGACAACATTAATTCTATTGTACCTTCTTCGGTAACTCTTTTTAAATCTTTATTGATAAATGAGAAATCTGATTTAGTCACTTTTAAATTAACTATTAGTGATTGGCCAACATTCAAATCTACTTTTTCAAATGCAACAAGTTTTTTTACTGATGGAGTGATTGAAGCGACTATATCTTTGTAATAAAGCTGCACAACTTCTTTTCCGTTTAACTTTCCGTCATTGGTAACTTTAATCGAGATCGATATTGAATCATTATTCAACAAAGTATCTGAAGAAACTTTAAAATCAGAATAAGTAAAATGTGTGTACGACATTCCAAATCCAAAATCAAATTCTGGTTGATAAGCATTGTTTGAAAAATCAGTTGCTAAATCTTCGGATGCTTTATGATCGTAATGCACAATTTCATTCGTTGCCTTCGGATAAGTGAATGGCAATTTTCCACTTGGATTTATAATTCCAGCAATACAATCTGCGATGGCACGACCACCTTCATCGCCTGGTAAATATGCATACACAATAGCATCTGCTTTATTCACGATGGAATGAATAATTCTTGGACGATTAAAACAACAAACTAAAATAATAGGTTTGTTTAATTTAGAAAGTTCATCCACTAATTTTAATTGTACAGCAGGTAAAGTGAGGTCATTAATATTTCCTGGAATTTCTGTGCAAGGTATTTCTCCTAAACATACAATTATTTTATCTGCATTCTTAGCTTGCGCAATACACGCATTAACATCAATGATACTATCTAATGATGTCCCTTGAAGATAATTCACTGACGTAAAATTTGCACGTAAGGCTTCAAGAATTGTCAGCTTTCCCTTCGTATTATATTTATCGTCAACTCCCTGCCATGTATGCGTCCATGCGCCATTTAACAGATTAAGCGAGTTCGCTGCTGGTCCGCAGACAAATAATTTTTCATCCTTATTCATTAGCGGTAATACGTTACTGTTATTCTTTAACAAAGTAATAGCTTCTGATGCGGCGTTATAACTTACATCAGAAAATTTCTTACTTCCAAAATCAGGATAACTGGATGGTAGATAAACCACATTATCAAACAATCCTAATTCTTTTTTAAGATTCAATATTCTCTTTACTGATAAATCAATTCTGCTTTGAGGTATACTTCCTTCTTTCACCAATTGAATTAATAAATCATTAAACTCAAAATCATTCGGCGTCATGCTCATATCAATACCTGCCATAATAGCCATCTTCACCGCTTCTTTTTTCGTTGCTGCTACATGATGCACATTTACCAACTTATAAATATCTTCCCAATCAGTCACCGCTACACCAGTAAATTTCAATTCATCGCGAAGTAACTTCGTTAATATGTCATAGTTAGCATGAACAGGTGTTCCATTAATCTCTCCTGAATTAATCATGACTGTTTTTGCGCCTACACTAATTGCTGCTTGAAATGTTGGAAGGAAATACTCGCGCAACTCACGATCAGATATCCATGCAGGCGTGCGATCATGTCCGCTTAAAGAAAAACTATAACCTAAGAAATGCTTCATACAAGCAGCCACATGATACGTATTATCTACATTCGATTGTAATCCGCTAATTGCTTCTACCGCCATTGACTTTGCTAAACAAACATCTTCTCCATACGTCTCAAAAAAGCGTGACCATAAAGGCTGACGACCTAAATCTAATACAGGAGAAAAATTCCAAGGTATACCTGCTGCTCTAGTTTCGTAGGCTGAAATCTCATTGGCACTTTTCACTAACTGCGGATTCCATGTTGCAGCTTGAGCAATTTGCTGAGGAAACAAAGTGGCGCCCATCACATAATTAGCACCATGAATAGCATCTATTCCGTAGATAACAGGAATTGGATAATTAGAAGATTTCTGATTTTTAATCTGAATTGCAGAAATAATTTTTTTCCAGTTTTCAAGACTGATTGTTCCACTACCACAACCTACATTTAAAATTGAACCAACATGATATTTGTTTAAGGCCGTTTCTAATTTTGAAATATCTAATTGCTGTGGATTTTTCAAATTGCAAATATCACCCACTGCAATAACGCCTAAGTCTACTTGCGACATCTGTCCTACTTTCTCTTCTATCGACATTTTACTTATTAAAACATCGATGTCCTTAATAGGAAATCCGTTGGAGAAATTTTTACTCGCAACATCTGTGTTCTGCGAGTTAGCAGAAAAAAACAAATGAAAACAAATGACAATTAAGCAATACTTCTTCATTACTTTGTTAAACTTACTATTCGAATATCATCTAAATAAATATCGCCATCTCCTTCGAGCTGAATCATAAACTGTTTCACTTTCCCTAAGTCTGCGTCATTACGTTCAAAAGGAAAATTCTTTAAAGGAATTGAAACTGTTGTCCATGCTTGCTCATTAAAGTTTCCAGAGGACAGCGTAGAGTTATAACCATAATATGATTGGACTCCTGTATAATCTTCAATTGCGAATGCGACGGGCAAATTAGAAAAACTTCCTTTGGCGGATTTAACTTTCATCTGAATGGCACTTTCTGCAATTACCTCATTCATGTCTTTTGGTTGCCAATTACTCCACCCAAAGCCAAGTCCAATCCATTTACATCCATTCGTTACTTTATCCCACTTTACATGTAAACTTGCATCACCTGAAAAAACAACTTCCGAATTTTTCTCCATCGTCACACATTGTTTTTCTGGCGACACCCAAATTTCATTACTTAAATCATCAGCATAAATCAACGTGTTTTTAAATCCATTGATAAAAGTAGAATCAACTGCATTAGCAACATCATACAATTCCTTTGATTGCAATTGCACAAACGACTGCTTACTTGATGAACAAGCAACAACAAAAATCAAAAGAGGAAGTATGAATTGTTTTTTCATTATGGTTCTAATGGTGCGCTTGTAAACATGATATAGTCAATCTTGCATGCTGCGAATCCCTGACTAGGATCTGCTAAATGCAACATCGATATTTTTCCAATCTTATCGGGGTTATGCTGACTATTTCCTTTAGGAGTAGAGGGTTGCCCGTTAACCAAGGTTACAAGGTCTGCATACTTAATCGTTACCAATTTCCATCCTATCCAATTTACATTAATCTGATAATCGTATTGATCATCTGAATTACCATTGATGCTTCCATCCGCATTCTCATCTTCTTTAAACTGAAATAAAACGATAGAAGGATTCGAAGCTGATTCACCGTAAATCAAACAATTGAAATAAACATCATTTGGATTGGCAGAAAGATTAAGTGTTTTCGTTGTGCCGTATGCGGTAGCTGGGTAATCTATTAAACCAATTAAATAATCCCAATTAACAGTTCCCGCCATACGTAAATATTTTGCGCCTTGCGGACAAAGTGTATCGTTCTTAATATTGAAATCCATATTAGCGCCGGTCTGAACAAATTTTGTCCACGATGGACTAAAACCATTTTCAAAATCTGCAATTACAAGTCCTTGATTCACCTTCAACGATTTTACTTTTGTCTGCACTTGAAAAGTATCCGCTACTCCATCGATTGTTAACTGTGCGATGCAATTCTCTGCTTTAAACATTGGAAAAACAGTTGTTGAACCATTCCATGTTGCATTCGTCGCGTCAATAAATTTTGTTTGACCAGTAATGATTTTCTCAGCCTTTGATGTTTGACCTTTAATACTAATCTTCCAGCTAACAGGCTTGTTAAATTGTGCAGAGAAAACAGCCTTTTCGCCATTAGCAAAATCAATACTGTCTTTATCAACTTTAAATGTACTTAGAACCATAAAGTCGCTGTACATTTCCTGAATATTATTTCCATCGAAAGAAGAGTCATCTTTCCGACATGAAACAATAACGCTAACAATCATTAAAAGGGTAAATAGTTTTTTCATAATTTAAAATGTCATGTTATAAATTAATGCAAACTGGTTAATACTGTATTTCGGACTAGCAATAAGTTTATCATTGTATTCACTTACCTGATACAAGGCAGTTAAATGAATCTTCTCATCAAAGCGACAACGAGCACCTACAGCAATTATTTTTTGTGTCATATTATAATTGGCTTCTTCAAAAAATGAAACCGTTGAATAAACATTTCGCTGAGGTATAAATTCGTTTCCTTTACAATTCAAAAACATTCCACCTGCTAAAACATCTATTTTCTTGAATAATTCATACTCTGCCCCTAACTGATAACGCATTGTTTTCAAATCAACTTTTTCAACAGCGACATCACTATTACGATTTGTGATTTCATTCATTAAGCCTATTTGAATATTCATACGCTTTTGAAAGTGAAATAACTTATCCATTTCAAATTGTGCGGTCAACTTAGTTACTTGAAACTGCTTTAACTTTAAAGTACCTTGACCTCTGATTTCATTCAAATAAAAGTGTTGAGCATTAAGCTGAATTCCTTTTTCATTGTGATAATCTAATTTCAAGTAAGCACCAAGACGATTAAAAGTTGCAAGTCCGTAAGGCATCGCATTATTATAAATAGGATTAGCGATATTCAATTTTGCAGATACCGAAGTAGCATACAAACTATCTCCAACAATTAAGTCCATTAAACTAATTGGTCGAATAATTTGATCATTTGTATAGCGATTATAATAACCTGTTAAAGATGAATAATCGATTTCCTTACTTTGCGCACCTATACTTCTAAAATCAGGTCCAACATTTAAATAACCAGCTGTAAAAGAAAGATTCTTTTTTAACCAATTAAAGGTAGCACTAGCATTAATGAAATAATCCGCGAGATACGACTTATCAAAATCTTCAGCGTATTGTACATTACTTCTTCCAGCTTCACCATTAAACACAATGGTGTTTTTATTCAGTTCATACAAATATTTAAGGCCGATTGAATTTACATTGTTTGTGTAGGTATTACTATCCAGCACAGTTCCTTTTACATCAAAAACAGAAAAACCATTGTAAGAAAGTGCTAAGTTCTTCGACTGAATTAATTGTATTGTTGTACCACCCATCAAACGTTCAGGGATAGACGAAAAGTCAGTCGCATTTAAACGAGTTAAGTAACCAGTAAAATTTAACTCTTTTATCCCCTTGGCGAATTCAAATCCAAAATCTACGTTCACACCTTGCTGACGCCATGTATTATCGCGATAAAACTTTTCATAGTTCAAAATATCGTTTTGCAATTTAAAAACCGATGGCAATGAATCTAAACGATCAGCATGATGATTATACAAGGTAAAAGGAGTCTGTTTTAAATTTAAATCACCTACCTGATAACGGACTTTATCGCTAATAACACCCTTTAAAAACAACTGACGTACATCGAAAGTCACTCCAGCACCCCAAAATCCACCGTATGCATTTCTGATACGAAAAATCCCTAATATTTCTGTATTCTTATTTGGTTTAATGTCTACACCTAAATCGATTAAAGCATAACCACCAGAATTTCGTTTAATAGTGGTTGTATCAGGCAGACTATCACTTACAACGATATTATTATTTGACAAAACTGATCTTGCCCCACCAATAAAATCGACAGTACGTTTTTGTTGTGCCATTGAATGATACGACATCAATGACAGCAGCATCAACATATATTTGAATAAATGTTTTTTCATTAGAAGAATATCTTTATTTCTACTGTTGTTTCAAATCCTTTATACTGATCATCTTTAAAGCTTGCATCGGCATATTCCATCCAACGTTGGCGCAAATAAAGTCCTGCACCTTTACTCATTCGAATATCAAATCCAGTTGCAATACTATATCCTGTTTGATTCTTCGGACGCTTTGTAATCAAATCAGTTTCTGTATCGTAATTAGCAATGATGCGCTCGAAGCCTGCGTAATTACACCAAACCAATGATTTGTTTATTTTAATGTATGACTCTATTTGATGATAGTATGTACGAAGGTAAGCTTGCTCTGAAAATACCGTAATTGGCGATGACGTTGGTTGTGCAGACGAATATTGACCTAAGTAATAAAGGTAATAATCACGATTGAAAATAGTCCCCTTCCATTTCATATTCATCTCAATACTATTGAAATATTTTCTTTCAATAGGCAGTTTGGTTACTGCATTCACGTTAGTAATATTAACTGTTTCGTAAACCGTTCGATAAATTTTAGAAAGGTTATTATATGGTCCAACGTTGCTTGGAAAATCCCAACGCCAGAAATGTGCGAGTACTAAACTATTAATCGGATGACTGTAAGTAAGCTTTGAAGAAAGGTTCTCCATTTCTGAACTATTACTATATCCGAACGAAGTTTTTAATCGACCAAAATTAATTTGTGCATTCACATCAAATCCTTGACGGTTATTCACCAGCTGACCAATAGAAACCATTGAACTTGCAACAGCAGGAAGTACTGGTTGAACACCTACTGATGATGTTGCTAAATAGTTCTGATCTATTGCTGAATTAATAAAGGCAGCGCTGTTGTTTAACACACGCGGACTAATACGATATAAATGAAATTCTGTAGGAAATTTATCTCGAATTGGATATTCAAATTTTACGGAAACTGCTTCACCCCAATCACTAATATTATCGCCAGCAAAATTTCTTCCTCCTCCTACTTCACCTCGAACTACTAATTTCCCAATTGTATTTTTAAATTCAATCGTAGCAACATTAAATCCGACTGTTGACTTTTGTGTAGAATCAGTAAAACTGCAATTATTAAATGTATTGAATGAAATAAAATTTGACTTGTACTCTTTTTTAATCTTACCACCGTAGGATGAATTAGGCAATGGTGATAAACCTCCATTCAGTTGCGTCTTACCATACATCAATACTCCGGAAAAACCATTTGGCAATTTATTACCTTCTATTATAAGACCTTGAAACGCTTGTTGTCCCCAGCGTTCATCCTGATTGATAGCACCGGCATTATAAAATGTAGCATAACGAGAATCTATGTTCTTTGTGTTCGGGTCCCAAGGATTTCTTTCGAAAATTGAATAACGATCATATCCTTTATTAGCCTGAAAAGTAAACGGGGTTAATGCGTACCAGTTAATACCTCCTGTTTTCACGGTAAAGTCACCGTAATCGCTGGAATAAGTTCCGTATAAACTAATACCAAGATTTAATCCTTTCACATTTTCTCTCTCTCCAGCACCTGTCATCGGGCTCCACATATAAAGATCTGTACCAAAGGAAGTATTCTTAGAAACACTACCACTAAGATTCAACATTAACTGAGGAATCTGACTATCATCACCAACAAAAATATTATTGGGATTTTTTCGCAAATGCGGATAAGCAATATCGAGGTGACGGTAATTAGTTACGAAACGATAATAACCACTTACATTAAATTGATTTAATAATGCGCGTTGCTTCTTCGGGAAATTGCCATTATCAAACAATGATTGAAAGAACAAATTCTTTGACGAATCTACTTCAGTCTGCTCATTAGTTTGTGCTATAGCAATCGACCCAGACAACATAAATCCGGCAGCAACAACAAGTATTTTCTTAATCAACTTCATCACTTAAAATCGCTCATTGATTGGTTTTTCACCTGTATAAATCTAGCCTGTCCGTCTTGCTCAGTTCTTTTGTCGACATAAAACGGAATGTTTGCATAAGCAACTTTCCCATTGTAGAATGCTGAAACAAAAATCCGATAAGCACCTTCCTGAGCAGGCGCTCTGAATTTAATGTTATTGCTTTTCTTTGATTTGATTAACCCATTCAACTCAACAGCTTCCTCTTCTTTATCTCCTCCGCTTTTTTTATCTGTACTTTCAGCTAATATTTTCCAATTATATAATATTTTATTGGAAGAATCTTTAACATTCGTTTGCATATCGACACCTAATAGTGCATTAACAGATGCGGCATAAGTCTCACCTGCTTTGGTATGGATATTATCTAAGGCTTTTTTATTATCAACTGTAAGTGATACGATTGTAGGCGTTGCCGATTCTGTTGGTTTATTTTTAAAAACCATTTCTAACGCATCAATAGGCTCAGTGGGTAAATTATCTTTCGAAAAAAGTCCGAACCACGTCTCAGTATATTCTTGTTTAGCACCCCATAAAAATGCGTAAGAACCTAAACAATAATTCTGATTGGGCTTGATGTAATTATTATATCTATCAAAAAACACTTGTTTCTTTTCAGTACTGGTTTGCTCTATTGATACATCCCAAGATGTTTTAGGAGATTCCCAATATCCATTAACACCCCATTCTGTAATCATATAGGGACCTGTCCAACCAAAGCGACTAATATTCGCTGGAACACCTGCAATATCGCCATAGGTATTAACACAATATATATCAATATCGGGAGCGCGTTGTTTTATCAACTGAACCTCCATCGAATCAAGACCCGCAGTTACTGTAGAAGTAGGATGATTAAGATCAACTTCGTGAGCATACTTGGCAATATCCTGAACAGCATACCAACAATTTGTATTGGTATATTGAAGATCTAGCTCATTGCCAATTCCCCACATTAACAATGCAGGATGATTCTTGAATTTATCAATTACTCTTTTAAAATGCTCTAATTGTATTTTAACTTTTTCAGTATTGTTATAATCAAATCCGTGACGTTCATGTTGCAACCAAAGTCCTAACATTACTGTCATACCATGCTTTTGGGCATCATCTAAAATTTGTTGAGCATTATCAATTCCCCAAGTTCGAATTGAATTAGCTCCAATTTGAACTGCTAAATCTAAGTTCACATCACCACCAACACCCTTCACATAATACGGAAATCCGTTTCGATATAATTGATAACCAGATTCCGTTTTGATAACGTTGGTTTTGCCTTCACCTGTTTTGGAAATGGGACTTCCCTCCGATTTAAGATCATTTGACTGAGCAGTAGCAGAAAAATTAAATCCAAGAAAAAACAGACCTATTGCTAGACTGAAAGAATACACGAATCCACTACACTTCATTTTCATTTTACGATTTATAAACTAGTTTTTGAAACGAAACCACTAAGATGATTATCAAAAGAAAAACTTGCGCGCCTCCGTTGGGGACTAATCTAATAAAAACAAATTCGGAATCAAAGAATTAACCACCGATCCATTGAATCTCATCCGATTCATAAACGACTGTGTTATTTGCGCTGTTAGATATGCGCCACATGGCCATGGCAATTTCATCATGATCAATTGCTCTGTATCTTTTGAATTTACCAATCAAAAGAAATGAAAACAGATTTAAAAATACGCTCGAAACAAGCTCTTTCCATCTAAATTCTTTTCTAGGACCTTTAATTAAAGAAGGTCGCAAAAATGCCGTTTTAGAAATCTTGTAACTGGATACGCAATTCTCCATTTCTCCTTTGGTACGCAGATAAAAATTACTGCTGCTAGCATCTGCTCCTATTGAGGAGATAACGATCATGCTTTTTACCTGATGTCGTGCAGCCAATCTTGCTAATGTCTCCGGAATACCGAAATCTACTTTCCTAAAAGCCTCTTGAGAGCCAGCGGTTTTTATAATTGTTCCGATGCAGCAGAACACCGTATGCACCCCTTCAAAATGACCTTCGATTTGATCGGGATTAGTAAAATCAGTCGATACGAATTTAATTTTGGAAGATTTCAGGCCCGGCTCGGTGCGACCTAAAACGATAATTTCTTGGACAGTTATCTCTTTTGTTAGTATCTCGAGTAAGGCGCCTCCCACCAAACCTGTTGCACCTGCAACAAGCACTTTTTGAGTCAAAGAGTTGGAAATCATATAAAAAGGATTTTAATAGAACGCAAATCTAAAAACTATTTGAATTTTCAGCGTAATTTATTCCACATTCAGATAAAAATTGTGAGGATTTAAAGGTATTATTTGCTAAATTTGTAAGAGTACAAAAAGCGGCTATGTTTGAAGATCAGGGACCATTTGAGGATAATGAATTTTTAGGAAACTCTTTGAAGAAATTCGAAGAGATGAGGAGGCGTAAAACCCAGTACTTTTTTGATGTCGACACCCTTTTAAATTTAATTGACCATTATTTAGAATGTTTGGACTTTGATAGTGCTGACGAGGTGACGAATTATGCGAGAAGCATACATCCTGATAGCACCGGATTTATTCTGAAAGAAGCTGAACTTCTAGCGATGAAAGGCAAGAAAGAAAAAGCATTAGCGGCTTTAGAAAAAGTTGAACGCGTATCCCCTTTCGATCCTGAAGTTTTTGTTATCAAAGGAAATATCTATTCAATCCTTCAAATATTTGAGTCAGCTATCTCAAGTTATAAAAAAGCTTTAAGCTTAGCAGATGAGCAAAAAGATGATATTTATTTCCGAATTGGGATTGCTTATCAAAGCTTAGGTAATTTTAATCTTGCTTTAGACAATTACATCTTGTGCTTGACGGACAATCCCGCTCACGAAGGATGTATCAGTGAAGTTGTTGCTTGTTGTGAATTTGCAAATACTTTCGATAAAGGAATCAACTTGATTAATTCCATCATCGACGATGATCCATATTACTACATTGCATGGTATCATTTAGGGGAGCTTTACACCAAGCAAGGCGACTTTGAAAAAGCTTTAAAAGCATTTGATTATTGTTTGTTAATTAACGATCGATTTGCACCAGCCTACTTGGATATGGCGCAGGTTTATCTGATGAATGAGCAATTTGAAGAATCAATTACCGCTTATAAAACAGCATTCGAATATTGTCATCCTGATGCCTATACCTACTACAATCTTGGAGAATGTTACGAGCAGTTGAAGAAGTGGGATGATGCAAGGGATTATTATCAAAAAGCAATTAAGTCGGACCCATTCATGGCGCAAGCATGGTACGGCATAGGCGTTACTTACGAGGAAGAAGAGAGATGGTACGAAGCGATGTATTACATCAAGAAAGCGCTCGAAAATGATGATCAAAACGGAGAATATTGGTTGGCTTTAGGAGACTGTGAATATCAACTAGGGAATTTTCCGGAGGCCGATGATTGCTACAGCAAATCAATAAAGGTTGATCCGGATAATGTAGATGCATGGATTGCTTATAGTGATTTATTGCACGATTATAATTTAAATCATCGCGCAGTAGCTTTATTAGTGCAAGGATTAGCACACCATCAAGGAAATATTGAAATGCATTATCGAATTGTGGCTTATCTATTCTTGATTGGAAATATTGAAACTTGCATGGCAGAATTAGAAAGAGCTTTACAAATAGATTACAACCAGCATCGTATAATATTTGAAATTGCTCCGGCAATGTTAAACGATGAACGAACAAATTGGATTATTAATGCAAATAAAAATATATGATGAATTTTCACTTATCACATGTTCCTGAAAGAACAGCTAAACCTCGTCAAGCGGGTTTAACAATGGTTATGGATAAAGGTTTAAGCATTAAAGAATGCGAAAACCTTGTTGATGGATCAGGACCTTTTATTGATATCGTAAAACTTGGCTTTGGATCTTCAATGGTTACGCCGAATTTAGAGCGTAAACTAGCGTTCTTCAAAGAGGCAAAAATTCCAGTTTATTTCGGAGGAACTTTAATGGAAGCCTTCATTGTAAGAGGAATGTTTGATGACTACATTCGATTGATGGATCGCTACAAAATGGAATACTGCGAGATTTCTGATGGTTCAATCACAATGTCTCACCAACAAAAATGCGAGTACATCCATCGACTAACTAAATATGCTACTGTAATCAGTGAAGTTGGTTCGAAAGAAGAAGGCATTTTAATCAGACCAAACAAATGGATTGATATGATGCATGCTGAATTGCAAGCAGGCGCATGGAAAGTAATTGCGGAAGCAAGAGAAAGTGGCACCGTTGGTATTTATCGTCCTAACGGCAAGGCACATGTGGTTTTAATCAATAAGATTGTAGCTAAGATCCCTGCTGATAAAATCATCTGGGAGACTCCACAAAAATCACAGCAAGCCTACTTTATCAAGCACTTCGGAGCGAATGTTAACTTAGGAAACATTGCACCGAATGAAGTTATCGCATTAGAGACATTAAGAATCGGATTAAGAAGTGATACGTTCTTCCAATTTTTAGATGACGATATGCAATCATTCCGTCAGGAAAATGAATCAACAGAGAAAAAAGAAACAACAGACAAGAATAAAACAGCAAAAGTATAATGAAAGAAGTAAGCGTTCAGGACTTAAAAAAAATGATGGATGAAAATCAGGAATTTCAACTGATTGATGTTCGTGAAGAATATGAATTTGATGCAGCCAATTTAAATGGAGAATTAATTCCATTGGCAACAATCATTGATAATAAAGATAAAGTTCGTACAGACATTCCCGTTATTATTCATTGCAAAGCTGGTGGACGCAGTGCCGTTGCCGTTAATGCATTAGAATCACAATTCGGATTTACTAATCTGCACAACTTAAAAGGTGGTATACTTGCTTATGCTGCTGAAATCGACCCTTCGCTTAGTCCTATTTAATTTTCTTTCCGTTACTCATGATTTCTCAACTTCTGGATTTTATCCTGCATATCAATGATCATCTTACAGCGATGGTTAGTGAATATGGCACCTTCGTTTATGCTATTCTATTCCTCATCATCTTTGTTGAAACTGGATTAGTGGTGATGCCATTTTTACCTGGCGACTCTTTACTATTTGCGGTTGGAGCTTTATGCGCCAATGAAATTAATAACTTAAATATTTTTTATGTTATTGGCTTATTGATAATAGCTGCTGTTGCAGGAGACAATTGTAATTATGCGATTGGAAAATATCTTGGAGAACATGTCACGAGTTGGCAATTCAGAAATAAGCCTTTGGTAAAACGCGACTATATCGAGAAAACAGAAGAGTTCTTCGAGAAATATGGAACGAAGGCCATCATTATGGCGCGCTTTGTCCCGATTGTAAGAACCTTTACACCCTTTGTTGCTGGTGTAGGTCAGATGGATTATAAGAGAAAATTTTTACCTTATGATATTTTAGGTGGTACTCTTTGGATAACTTCTATGACAGTGAGTGGTTACTACTTCGGACAAATTGAATGGGTTAAAAATCACTTTGAAGGTGTTGTCATTTTAATTGTTTTGGTTTCCATTTTACCAATGGTAATTACCTATTTAAAACATCGATTCAGCAAGAAGTAAATGAAACGGTTTGCATTAATCGGAAATCCCCTTACCCACTCTTTTTCTAAGTCCTATTTTCAGTCGAAGTTTGAACGCGAAGGAATCGAGGATGTGACTTATGAAAATATCGAAATTACTTCCGAAGAAGAACTAAAAAACTTACTCGCGCAAAAGCTTTACGATGGTTTTAATATTACCATTCCATGGAAAGAAGCTGTACTGAAATTAGCAGATGAAGTAAGTGATGAATGTTTAGCAATTCAATCGGCGAATGTTTTAAAATTGACTGATGTCGGTTATAAAGCTTACAACACCGATTATATTGGCTTTCAGGAAACCTTAAAACCCTTATTAAAACCTTATCATACATCTGCACTCATACTAGGAAGCGGTGGATCATCAAAAGCCATTGCGTATGTATTGCAATTATTGGATATCGATTATCAAATAGCAACGCGTGAAGAAACGAATGGGGGACTTATTAATTATGGAGACATACGCACAATCGACGTACGTAATGCCACCATTATCATCAATACAACGCCACTCGGAATGAGTCCGAATATAAATGCCTTCCCAGCTATACCTTACGAGGG
>CAINEC010000170.1 GCA_903847585.1 uncultured Bacteroidota bacterium | reverse complement strand
GATTTAGCTGGAAGCAACTACTACAATCCTAGTTGGGGATTCCAAAACGGAGAAAAAAGAAGCGCGAATATCGGACGTCAAGAAAGTCCTTTAACAATTTTAGCTCACGAATGGAAAATTGATAGCAAATCAGATTTAAAAACTTCTGTAGGATATCAATTTGGTTCTTACAGTGTAACTGGACTAGACTGGTTCAATGCTCCAGATCCTCGTCCGGATTTTTACCGTCGACTTCCAAGCTATATCAATGATCCTACAATGGCTGCTCAAGCAGCTTATTTATGGCAGACAGATGAAGCTTATCGCCAGATTGACTGGGAAAATTTATATGCTGTGAATATGAACAACTACGAAACTATTGATAGTGCTAATGGAATCGCTGGTAATTCAGTTTACGGTAAGAGAAGCCGTTATATCGTAAGTGAAAGAGTTCAGGATACGAAGCGATATTCACTATCATCAACTTACAATAGTACTATCAACGACAATTTAATCGTTACTGCAGGATTAAACATCCAGCATCAGGAAACAGAATATTACCGTCGTGTGAATGATTTATTAGGTGGTGATTTTTATGTTGACTTAAATCAATTTGCTGAATTAGCTTATCCAGATAGTTTCCAGGTTTTACAAAACAACCTTGATGTTCCGAACAGAATTCTTCAGGTTGGTGACAAATACGGTTACGACTACAAAGCAACAGTTAATAGAAAAGGATTCTGGATTCAACCACAATTTAAGTTTAACCGTGTAGACGGATTTGTTGGAATTCAGGTGATGAATACATCTTATTTCCGTACTGGATATTATCGCAGTGGAGTGTTCCAGAATAATTCCTTGGGAGAGTCTGCACAAGAATCATTTAACAACTACGGAATCAAAGCCGGAGCGACTTACAAAATCAATGGTAGAAATTATATTTTCTTAAATGTATCTAATGAAACAAGAGCACCTTTATTTGAAGATGTATTTATTTCTCCACGTACGCGCGACTTAACTAATCCTAATGCTACTAGTGAAAAAATAATGGCTTTTGAAGCAGGGTATTTATTGAGAGCTCCAAAGACAAAAATCAGAGCTACGGCATATTATACGCAGATGAATGATGGAATTAACAATCTGACATTCTTCCATGAAGATTACAGAACATTAGTAAACTACTCATTGAGTAATATGGACAGAAGACATGTTGGAGTTGAGATTGGTGCTGACCATAATTTAGGACAAGGGTTTTCGGCTTCAACTGCTATAGCAATTGGGCAGTATTTTTATACAGACCGAATGAATGCAATTATCACTGCCGATAATACCTCACAACTATTAGCAGATAATGAGACTATTTATTCGAAAAACTTCTATGTAGCTGGTGGGCCGCAATCGGCTTATACATTAGGTTTAAGATACCGTGCGAAGAAATTCTGGAATGCTTATTTGAACTTGAATTACTTCGACAAAATCTGGTATGACTTCAATCCTGCTCGCCGTACAGTAACTGGTGTAGCGCCATATAGCGAAGGAGCAATTCGTGAAGCTATTATTGATCAGTTACAAGCGAGTGGACAGTTTACAATGGACATATCCTTTGGTAAATCTTGGAAGCTGAACAACTACTTCCCTTCTATGAAGAAGCAAACATTCTTCTTAATTAACATTGGAGTTAATAACGTATTAAACAATACAAACATTATTACTAACGGTTACGAGCAGCTGCGATTTGATTTTGCTGAAAAAGACATTAATAAATTCGCGCCAAAAGCTTACTACGGCTTCGGAACTAACTATTTCGTAAACTTTACACTTCGATTCAATTAAACAAAACAATAAACCGATAAACATCAATCATATGATACTTCGTAAAAAAATCCAATTTAACGCATGGCTGATTATCTCAGCATTAGCTCTTGTGTTTAGCTTTAATGCTTGTCGCGATGACCAATTCGATGAGCCACCTATTACAGGTGAAGACCCAGGTTTAAACGTAAATATGACTTTAGATTCACTAAAGACTATTTACAAATCTCAATTGACAAATTACTCGTCGATTCCGTACATTAAAATCGATAACGATTGGACTATTAAAGCAACTGTTATTGGTGATGACAAAAGTGGTAACCTATATAAGACAATGGTTGTTGATGATGGTACTGCTGGTATTGCCATCAAATTAGATCTTTCAAATTTTTATACAGACTATCCTGTAGGACGTGAAGTATATGTAAAGCTTAAAGGCTTAACGTTAAGTTACTATGGTGGCTTAGTTCAAATCGGAGGATTTAAAGACACCGTAAATGCAACACCAAGCTTAGCTTCAATTCCTGCTTCCTTAGTACGCAACTACATCATTGGTGGTAAATGGGGAAATACTGTTACTCCATTCACAGTTAACTTTGCAGACTTAGGCGCTGATGGAAAGAGTGCAGCTTCTTACAAATGGCAAAGCCGTTTAATTAAAATCGAAAAAGTTCAGTTCCAATCGGCTGATGCTGGTCAGGTGTGGGCTAACCAACCTGCATTAGGTTCTGTAAATCGTTTCTTAGAATGTTGCTATTCATTCCCTTCATCAATCGGAGGAATTATTGTTAGAACAAGTGGATACTCTGATTTCGCAAACGATTTAACACCGACAACTTCTGGATCAATCATCGGAATTTATAGTGTTTACAATTCAGATAAACAGTTAACATTAAGAGACCCATCGGACTGTTTAATGGATTCAGCACGCTTTACATCTGGAGCTTGTGGTTCTGCACCAGTGCCTCCTCCACCAGCGGCTACATTAACTACCATTGCAAATATCCGTTCTCAATTTACCGGATCAGCAACAACTGTTAATGGTAACTACAAAATTACTGGAGTTGTGATCTCTGATGCATCAACAAACAATTTAAATAGCTTTAACGTGGTAGTACAAGACGGAACGGCTGGTATTGTTGTACGTTTTGATGCAGCTCATTCATTTGCATTAGGTGATTCAATCGTGGTTAATGTTACAGGACAATCACTTTCTGAATACAACGGATTATTACAAGTAGGTGGAACATCACCATCAGTACCTATTGCATACGGTACTAAAGTTGGAACGGGAACAATTACACCTCGAATTGTTACAGTTGCTGATTTAGCAAGCAACATGACAGGAACTCAAAGTTGGGAGTCGACATTAGTAAAAATCACTAATGTAACCTTCTCTACTACAACGTTTACAACTACAACAACAGTTAATGACGGAACAGGAACAGTAACGTTATACACAAGAACAGCTGCAACATTCAGTGGTGCTGCTATCCCAGCAGGAACGTCAATTACATCAGTTGTGTCTGACTTCAACGGAGTACAGTTAAATGCTCGCTCTGCATCAGACATAAACTAAATTTATAAATCAAGAATTTTTCAAAAGAGCCGCTAAAATGAGCGGCTCTTTTTTTTGAATTTATTTTTTCAAAATCGAATGTTGTCATGTAATTGAATATTACCTTTGCGTGCTTTAATTCCCAATTAATTAAAGCATTATGATCAAGACGATAAAATCGGCGCTACTCTCTGTTTTTCATAAAGATGGTCTCGACCAACTGGTAACTTCCTTACACAAAAACAACGTTCATCTATACGCTACAGGTGGCACATTCGACTTTATAAAGGCGATGAATATACCTGTAACACCAGTTGAAAACATCACTGGATATCCTTCTATTTTAGATGGCCGTGTGAAGACCTTACACCCAGCTGTTTTCGGAGGAATTTTAGCAATTCGTGATAACGAAGAGCATAAGGCTCAAATGGAGAAATATGAACTACCATTTATTGATTTAGTGGTGGTTGATCTTTATCCTTTTGAGAAAACTGTTTCATCTGGAGCGAGCGAAGAAGACATCATAGAAAAGATTGATATCGGTGGAATTTCATTAATCAGAGGAGCCGCAAAGAACTTTAATGATGTAGTGATTATTCCTTCAGTAAATGATTACGCAACCTTACAGAGTATCCTAGACAATCAAGCAGCGACAACATCCTTAGAAGAAAGAAAGAAACTAGCAATGCGTGCATTTGCAGTTAGTAGTCAGTATGACGGAGCTATTCATTCATGGTTTAATAAGTCAGAAAATACAGTATTGCGATATGGTGAAAATCCACATCAGCAGGCTTCATTTTCTGGCGATTTGAGTGCTATGTTTGATCAGTTAAATGGCAAAGAATTATCGTATAATAATCTACTCGATGTCGATGCAGCAATGGGATTAATTCAAGAGTTTAACGATCCTACAGTTGCTATTATCAAGCATAACAATGCATGCGGAATTGCCTCAGGTAAAGATGTTAAAGATGCTTGGGATAGAGCATTGGCAGGAGACCCTGTTTCAGCATTTGGAGGAGTGATTGCGACGAATCAATCTATTGATAAAGACACAGCAGAAGAAATCAATAAATTATTCTTCGAAATCCTTATTGCGCCAGGATTTTCTTCGGAAGCTTTAGAAATATTAAAATCGAAAAAGAACAGAATCATCCTACTATCAAAACCATTTAAATTCCCTCAAACAAACAGAAGAAGTATTTTAAATGGAGAATTAATTCAAGAAAGAGATCATCATACAGAGACAGCAGCTGATTTTAAATTCGTGACTGATAGTAAGCCAACCGAACAGGAAATTGCTGATTTAATTTTTGCTGCTAAGGTGGTAAAACACACAAAAAGCAACGCTATCGTATTGGTTAAAAATGGACAGCTTTGTGCGAGCGGAACAGGACAAACTTCTCGTATTGATGCCTTACAGCAAGCCATTGCAAAGGCAAACCATTTTGGCTTCGAGTTAAAAGGGGCTGTAATGGCTTCAGATGCCTTCTTCCCATTCCCTGATTGTGTTGAAATTGCAGCCAGTGCTGGCATCACTGCAGTAGTACAACCGGGCGGGTCTGTTAAGGACCAAGATTCTGTCGATAAATGCAACGAATTAAAAATTTCGATGGTCATGACAGGATTTCGTCATTTTAAACATTAAGATTGAAAAAAATTCAATAATTTCAACCACTTTTGCGTTATTAAAAATTGTTTGAATAATTGCTTCAGTAAAACATCAATCAAACTAGTAAATCTGACAAGTGAAATTGTCGTAAAAAAAGAATAGCAGGCATGGGAATTTTTGACTTACTCACACAGGAGATAGCAATCGATTTAGGGACCGCCAACACACTGATCATTCACAATGATAAAGTAGTTGTTGATGAGCCTTCGATTGTAGCAATAGACAGAACAACGGGAAAGGTAATTGCCGTTGGTAAAGCAGCGATGTTAATGCACGGTAAGACCCACGAGAATATTAAAACTGTTCGTCCTTTGAAGGATGGTGTAATTGCCGATTTCGAAGCTGCTGAGCAAATGATCAAGGGAATGATTCGCATGATCAACACAGGGAACAAATTATTTTCACCATCCTTACGAATGGTAATTTGTATTCCTTCTGGTATTACTGAGGTGGAGAAGCGTGCGGTACGTGACTCTGCTGAGCATGCCGGAGCTAAAGAAGTTTATTTAATTCATGAGCCTATGGCCGCTGCAATCGGTATCGGTATCGATGTAGAAGAGCCAATGGGTAATATGATTATTGATATTGGTGGTGGTACATCTGAGATTGCCGTTATTGCTCTTGGAGGAATTGTTTGTGATGAGAGTATTCGTATGGCGGGTGACGGATTCACAACAGACATCTGGGATTATATGCGTCGCCAGCACAATATCTTGATTGGAGAAAGAACAGCAGAGCGAATTAAAATTGAAGTTGGATCAGCGTTACCTGAATTAGAAAATCCTCCAGCAGATTTTGCTGTACATGGTCGCGATTTAATGACAGGTATCCCGAAAGAAATTGTAGTTAGCTATCCTGAAATTGCACATGCATTAGATAAATCAATTAGCAGTATTGAAGAATCTATTTTGAAAGCATTAGAAGATACTCCTCCTGAATTAGCTGCGGATATTTTCCGTACTGGAATCTATTTAACGGGTGGTGGTGCTTTACTTCGTGGATTAGATAAGCGTATTTCAATGAAAACTAAATTGCCTGTTCACGTTGCTGAAGATCCACTTCGTGCAGTAGTACGTGGTACTGGTATCGCATTAAAGAACATTCATCGTTTCAAGTTCTTACAACACTAATTTTCCATTTACTAAAACAGGAAGCAAGAAAGCATGAGGACGCTTTTTGAATTGATATGGCGCAACCACTTTGTTGTACTGTTCGTTGCCATACAATCATTTTGCGTCTATCTGATAGTGCAGAATAATCGTTATCAGCATGCCTCGTTTTTTAATTCTTCCAATGCAGCGGTTGCAAAAATCAACGAAGGAGTTACGTACTTTAAAGAGTATATTAGTTTAAGAGAAAATAATCAGTTGCTGGCCTCTGAAAATGCGCAATTGAGAAATATGCTGAGTAAGATTACACAGGTGAAAGATACGACCAAGCCATCTGTGATTGATACAATACAGAAACAGCAATACACTTACATTACTGCCAAGGTAGTAAACAGCTCTACTACATTACCGAACAATTTTCTTACAATCGATAAAGGAACAGCTGATGGTATTAAGCCAGAAATGGGTGTTATATGCGGAAGTGGCGTTGTAGGAATTGTACAGCAAGTAAGTACACATTACAGTACTGTGATGACATTATTGCATACTAAATCGAAAGTGAGTGCTAAAATCAATACAAATGGATTTTATGGTTCGTTGGTTTGGGGTGATGACTTAAATGCGCATGAATCAATTTTAAAAGATATTGATAAAACAGTTCCTGTAAAAAAGGGTGATACCATTTCAACAACAGAATTCTCTGCATTATTCCCTGCTGGAATCATGATTGGAAAAGTGATAGAAAGTAAATTGAATCCTGGATCTAATTTCAATGCAATTAAAGTTGGATTAAGCACAAACTTCGACAACTTAAGCTATGTTTATGTAGTCGACAATCTTAAAAAAGACGAGCAAAGAAAATTGGAAGAAGCAACACAAAAGGCTAACGAACAATGATATTAAACATCCTACAAATAGTATTAAGATTTTTTGTACTTGTTGCATTACAGGTGCTTATTCTTAATAATATTCAGCTTGGAGGTATTGTGAATCCTTACTTGTACGTTTTATTCTTACTTACACTTCCTGTTCAGACTCCGAAAGTACTGTTACTTTTTATTGGATTTATTCTTGGGATCAGCATTGACCTATTTCAAAATTCAACCGGTATTCATGCATTTGCTTGTGTTTTGATTGCCTTTATTCGTCCTAATTGGTTAAAGCTAGTTGCACCACGTGACGGCTTCGAGCCAGATGAATCACCAGAAATTAGAAAATTCGGATTCCGTTGGTTCTTGGTATATGCATCCGTGTTAGTGCTTGTTCACCATTTTATAATTTTCAATCTGGAGATTTTCCGTTTCAGCGACTTTTGGTCTACGCAATTGAGAGTGCTATACAGCAGTATTTTTACGATTGTATTGATTATACTTTCGCAGTATCTTTTATACAAACCTGAAAAGTAAAACAGTGGACTAATGATGGATTATTTTATCCGATCATTTGTAAAACTTTTTTTCTTAAATCCATCGCGAATAATTAAAATCTGAATTAGATTTGTAAAGAGATGAGTAACACTTCGGGAAGAAACCAACAAGTAGTGGTAGCAGGTATTTTTACCTCCTTGATTATTATTTTTATTATTCGTCTTTTTTATGTACAGATTATAGAAGAATCATATACTGTATCGGCCAACAACAACGTATTGCGTTACATGACCGATTATCCTGCACGAGGAATGGTATATGATCGCAATGGAAAAATACTCGCATTTAATCAGGCTGTTTATGATTTGATGGTTATTCCTCGTCAGGTGAAAGAAATCGACACTTTAGATTTTTGCAAGCTATTAGATATCACCAAAGAGGATTTTTTAGAAAAGATTAAGAAAGCTAAAAACTATTCACGCATCCGACCTTCGATATTTGAAAAGCAAATATCGGCTGAGACATATGCTACCTTGCAAGAAAAGCTTTTTAAGTTCAAAGGATTTTATGTGCAACCAAGAACGATTCGAAAATATCCGAACAATACAGCATCACATGTTTTAGGATATATTGGCGAGGTAACTGATAAAACAATTGAAAAGAATCCCTATTACCGTCAGGGTGATTATATTGGCACCAGCGGTATAGAACAAAGCTACGAGGAAGAATTAAGAGGAATTAGGGGTGTTCGCATTGTGATGGTAGATGTTTTCAATCGTGAAAAAGGCAGCTATAGAAACGGCGAATATGATACAGTTGCAGTAGCAGGTGCCAATTTGGTTGCGACACTAGATGCCGATTTACAAGCATATGGAGAAAAATTAATGGCTAATAAAATTGGAGCACTAGTAGCCATTGAACCAAAGACAGGAGAAATCCTTTCTATGATATCTAGTCCTTCTTATGACCCTAATTTATTAGTTGGTCGTGCGCGTTCTAAGAACTATGGATACCTTTTAAAAGAATCTTCAAAGCCATTGTTTAATCGTGCCATGCAGGCTTATTATCCGCCAGGCTCAACATTCAAATTGACAAATGCATTAGCGGCATTGCAAGAAGGGATTATTAATCCGATGACCACATTCCCTCATAGTTTTGTTGTTGGTTCAAAGAGTGTACACTGCCACCCTCACCCACCTATTGCCCTAGAAGGTGCTATACAATATTCATGTAATCCTTATTTCTGTAATACTTTCAGAGCATTTGTTGACAATAACAAATTTGCTGATAGCGAAACAGGCTATAATACCTGGAGAACCTATCAAGAGAGCTTTGGTATCGGAAAAAAAATTGGCGTTGATTTACCACATGAGTTAAAAGGGTTGCTTCCAACAACTACTTTTTACGATAAATACTATGGTCGTCATCATTGGAAGGCTTCGACTATTTATTCATTAGGAATTGGACAAGGAGAGCTAGGAATTACACCTCTTCAAATGGCCAATGTTATGTGCATCATAGCAAACAAGGGTTATTATTATACTCCGCATATCATTAAAAAAATTGCAGGAAAAGTTAATACTACAAGAGGTTTATCAGAAAAGCATTTTACTAAGATTTCAGAGACGAATTTTACTGTGGTGCAAGATGGAATGCAACGAGTTGTTGAGGCAGGAACAGCAAGAGTTGCTCAGTTCAGAGAAGTAGTTATTTGCGGAAAAACCGGAACAGCACAAAATCCTCATGGAAAAGATCACTCATTATTTGTAGGCTTTGCACCAAGAGAAAATCCACGTATAGCCATTGCCGTTATGGTAGAAAATGCGGGATACGGAGCATCATGGGCCGCTCCAATCGCCAGCTTAATGATGGAGAAATTTATGTATGATTCCATATCACGTCCTGACTTGGAAGAAAAAATGATGAAAGGCAATTTGATTAACATCATTAATAACACTTTAGAAAAGAAACCAGAAAATATCGATGCACAAATAATTGGTCCTTCATTAAAAGATTTACTACCCGAATTAGAACTAAATGACTGGGCAGTTGTCGACAATGAACTTATTGAAAAACCAATTTACGATAAAGAAAACAACAATGATAATAGCTCTAAAAATGAAAAGCCATTATGGTTGGATATTTTTAATTTCAATATCATTAACAGAATCGAAAAAAACGAATACTTCTCTTAATCCGTGAGGCAGCAAAAAAACATATTTGAAAATATTGATTGGGTATTAGTAGGCCTTTACCTAACATTTGTGCTCATGGGTTGGATGAACATTTATGCTGCTGTTTATAACGAAGAACACAGTAATATTTTCGATATGAGCCAGAATTATGGGAAGCAGCTGATGTGGATTGGAACATCCTTATTAATAGGTATGGCTATATTAGTAATTGATGGAAAATTTTTCGCTTCCTTCTCCTATCCTACATACGCATCCGTTTTACTTTTATTATT